>JARLIV010000232.1 GCA_031291555.1 Methylovirgula sp.
AAGAACATCCTGCGCGGGCTGGTGATGCTCACCAAGATTTTCTGGACGCTCGGCGTGCGCGCCGATTATCGCCGCACCTTCTGGAAATACACCTGGCCCTGGCTGAAGCACGGCGACGTCGAATTCGTCATCGCGACATCGGTCTGCGTGCATCATCTCATCATGTTCGCGCGCGATGCCTGCGCCGGCCGCACGAATGCCTCGCATTACGCGGCGCGACAGCGAACCGCGGACGAGGACAGCGAGCCCCAAATCGCTGCGGCGGAATAATCAGTCCTCCACCTCGCGGTCGGCTTCGTCTTCAACCGGCTCATCTTCGAGTGCTTCTTCTTCACTGGCCTCATTTTGCGCAGGTTCGCCAGCCAGCGGCTCGTCTTCGACGAGGGCCTCTTCGACAAATTCCTCCTCGACAAGCAGCACCTCTTCGCCATCCTGGGCCGTCTCTGCCTGTGCGTCCGCTTCCATCTCTTCGCCGAGGTCCTGAAACTCCTCCCGCGCGTCGCTTTCGAGCGGGTCCTCGTCCTCCATCAGCGTCGCATCGTCGCGCGGCTGCGGCACGGCGAAGCCTTGCGGCAGCGCCCCCTCGAACAGCCCCGCGCCCTTGAGCTCCTCGAGGCCCGGGAGATCGCCGATCACTTCGAGGCCGAAGTGCAGCAGGAAGGCTTCGCTGGTGCCATAGGTCAGCGGCCGGCCGGGCGTGCGGCGGCGGCCGCGCAGCCGGACCCAGCCGGTTTCGAGCAGCACGTCGAGCGTGCCTTTGGAGATGGCGACGCCGCGGATATCCTCGATCTCGGCGCGCGTGACAGGCTGGTGATAGGCGATGATGGCGAGCGTTTCGAGTGCGGCCTTGGAGAGCTTCTTTGGCTCGACGGAATCGATCGACAGCAGCCAGCCGAGATCAGCCGCCGTGCGGAACAGCCATTTCTTGCCGACGCGGACGAGATTGACGCCGCGCGAGGCATAATCCTGCTTCAGCCGCGCCAGGACGTCGCCGACCGCGATCCCTTCCGGCATGCGGCGGGCGATCTCGCCCTCCTCCAGCGGCTCGGCCGCCGCGAACAGCATGGCTTCGGCGATCCGCATCGCTTCGCCGGTCAGGGCTTCGTCGGCCGGCACGGGCGCACTCTCGGCTTCAACGGCCATCGCCTCCACATACAGACGCGCGACTTCGGCCAAGTTCAACTCCCTTATTGCAGCGGCGGCGTGGCGCTCGCCGCCGCGTCTCGCTTCTTGATCCAGAGCGGCGCGTAAGCCTGATCCTGGCGCAGGTTGACGACGCCTTGACGGACCATTTCCAGCACCGCGGCCAATGATGAGGCTTTGACGGCGCGGCGCGCTTCCGGCGTCGTGAAATAGGTCATCAGGTAGGAATCGAGCACAGTCCAGTCGAGCGCCTGACCGGCGAGTTTTTCGAGCGCCACGCGCGCCTCGATCAGCGACCAGGTGAAACGCTGCCGCAATTGCAGCTTCATCGTCGCATGCTTCTGCCGCTGGCGCGCATAGGCGGCGAGGAGATCGTGCAGGCTCGCCTGCCATTGCGGCCGGCGCAAAATCTCGACCCCTTCCGGCTGCCCGCGCGTGAAGATATCCCGGCCGAGCCGGGGCCGGTTGACGAGGCCCTCGGCCGCGGCGCGGATGGCCTCAAGCCGTTGCAGGCGGAAAGCCAAGGTGGCGGCAAGATCCTCCGCCAGCGGCTCCTCGTCCTTCTCCGGCTTCGGCAGCAACAGCCGCGATTTGAGATAGGCGAGCCAAGCCGCCATCACGAGATAATCGGCGGCAAGCTCGAAGCGCAGATTACGCGCCGCCTCGATGAAGGCGAGATATTGCTCGGCCAGCGCCAGAACAGAAATCTTCGCCAGATCAACCTTCTGCCGGCGCGCGAGTTCGAGCAGGAGATCGAGCGGTCCCTCAAAACCGTCGACATCGACGAGAAAGGCGGGCTCGCCCCGCGCCGCGTTCTGCTCGAAAGCAGAATTCTCTTCCTGACCAGATGGTTGCATTACGCTTCTAAAGCTTATTCTTAGCCGTTAGTGGCCGATTCGACCATGTCGGCGAAGACCTTGGGCTGTTCAGGCGCCGATCGCAAGCGAGGCTTCGATTTCCGCCCAGGCTTCCACAGGATCGAAAGGCGCTGCCGGCTCGGCGCGCCACGTTCCCGCCCGGCGGGCGCGTGTCAAGGCTTCGCCTTGGAGCACGGGCGCCGCCTCGGCGACGGCCTCGGCCTCAGCCAGGTCGCCATTGCAATGGAGCGCGAGATCGATGCCGGCGGCAAAGGCGGCTTCCGCCCGCCCCCGCAGCGTGCCGCTCAGGGCCTGCATGGAGAGATCATCGCTGAACAGCAGGCCGTTGAAGCCGATCTCCTCGCGGATATAGCGGATCACGATCGGCGAGAGGGTGCCCGGCCGCTCAGGGTCGAGCGCGCGATAGACCACATGCGCGCTCATGGCCGCTGGCAGATCGGCATTGGCCTTGAACGGGTAAAAATCGGTCTCGCGCAACAGATTGAGCGGCGCATCAACGCTCGGCAATTGCAGATGGCTGTCAACGCCCGCGCGGCCATGGCCGGGGATGTGCTTCATGATGGGCAGGATGCCGGCGTCAGCAAGCCCCAGCGCGGCGGCGCGGCCGAGCCGCGCGACGATCCCGGGGTCGCGCGCGTAAGCCCTATCGCCGATCACGTCATGCGCGCCCGGGACCGGAACATCGAGCACCGGCGCGCAATCCACGGTGATGCCCAGCGCATACAGATCCCGCCCGAGCAGAGTCGCGGCCCGCCGCACCAGCTCTTCGCGCTCCGGCAGCGGCAGATCGAGCGCGCCGAAGCGCGCAGCGGCAGGATAGGCCCGCCAATGCGGCGGGCCGAGCCGCTGTACCCGCCCGCCCTCCTGATCGACGAGCACGGCGGCGTCGCGGCCGACGCAGTCACGAAAATCCGCGATCAGCGCGCGCACCTGCGCGGGCGTCTCGACATTGCGCTTGAACAGGATGAGCCCGAACGGATCGCTGGCGCGGAGGAAGTTGCGTTCCTCTCGCGTCAGCTTCGTGTCTCGGCAACCGCAGATGAAGGCGCGGCTCATGGGCCCCACTTTTCGCGCGCTAATCAGCCACGCGCCACGAAGCAGCTACCGCCCTTGGCCTTCAGCTTCTCACACAGCGAGATCGCCGACGCATGCGAAAGGCCGCCGACGCGGACGCGGTAGACCGTCTTGTTGGCGACCTTCGCGAAATGGTACTTCAGGTGATAGCCACGCAGCTCCGCGCCATAGGTGCGGGTCAGCCGGTTCAGCGCCGCACGCGCCTCGACCTCGCTCGCGGGCGCGGCAAGCTGGACGGAAAAGCCGCCTGCCCCGCCGCCGGCATCCACAGCTTCGGTATCGTCGGCGCCAACGTCAGCGCGCGCGACCCGCTCGGGCTTGCGCGGATGATGCGATTCGACCACGGGCGGCGGCGATTGCGGCGTGGACGCCGCCGGCTGGTCGCCCGACGGCAGATCGTCGGCCTTGGCAGTCGTCTGAGGCTGCGCCGCGGGCGGCGGCGCGGCCTGTGGCGCAGGCGTCGCCTGCCCAGCTCCGGACGCATCCAGAGAGGGTATCGCCGGCGGGCTTATGGTGCCCACGGGCAACGGCTGCGCGGCGGCGGCCTCGGGTGGCGAATTCATCAGGCTGCCATCGGGACGGACAGCGATCGTCTTCACCTTCCGCGGTTCCATCATATCCGCCAAGCCAGCACCCGCGCCGCTGTCGGCGCCAGGGGGCGGCGGGACAGGAACTGCGGCGGCCGGCGCCGTCGCCGCGACTTGCGCGGCCGGCGGAGCGGTTTCGGCCGTAGCCGGATTGGGCCCACCCGCTGCAGGTGCGGGCTTGGGCATGACGCTGCTCACATCCACGGGCTGCTCGGTCTGGTTGACAACCCCGGTCGGCGCCTGCTGCGGCGTCTTGTCGAGGATCGAGGCGTTCTGGCTCGGATCGGTGTCCGTGGTGCCGGCCGCTGCGACCTTGACCGGCGCCGTCGAAGCCTTGATGAGCGTGATTTCTTGCGGGGCCGGCGGGATGCGCTTGATCGCGAAAGTCGCGCCGATCCCGGCAATGCCGGCGACGATGATGGCCGCCGTCGCATAAAGCGGCAGCCGCGACCGCGGCGCCTCCGCTACAGGCGGAGCCGGAGCGACGAGCGGCGAGTCGAACCAATCCTCGTCCTGCGGCTGAGAATATTCATCCGCATCGGCGAAATTCTGGAACTCCGGCGGCAGAGAGCCGCGCAGCCCGGCTTCGATCGTCGCGAAATCGATCGGCGGCACTGGAAGCGGCTGATGGGCATGGGGCTGATGGGCATAGGGCGGATGCGCATGGGCGTGCGATTCATCGACCAGCCAATCGGGAACGTGCGGCTCCACCTGCTGATGCGGCGGCGCATAGGTCGGCTCGGGAGCGCGGGCGCGCGCCGGGCGGCCCTGAAACAGATCCCCGAAGCGGTCTTCACCGCCGCCGACAAGCCTAGCAAGTTCCGCTAGCGGATCGTCGCCGCCGCGCACGGGTGCAGGAGAACGGCTGAGCCGCCGCTCGAATTCATCAAGATCGATCATCTGCCGTTGTTTGGCTGCGGGCTCACTCATTCACCTTACCTCAGCATTCGCCCCCGCGTCGCCTCGCTGAATAGCCCGATAAATCCGGCTTTTTAGCGCCTTTACCTTGCCCGAAGCGGTTCGCTTGCGCAGCGCGCAGTCCGCGGGGCAGAATCGCCGGCCCCCTGCTCCGTCAGCGCATTTCATCCGGAGCGCTCACCCCGAGAATGGCGAGACCGCTCGCCAGGACGACGGTCAGCGCCGAGATCAAGGCCAGCCGGGCGATGCTTAAATCTCTATGCTCTTCATTAACAAAGCGTAATTGTGGCTGATCTTTGCCGCGTGTCCAGTGGGCGTGGAGCTCCGATGCAAGGTCATGCAGATAAAATGCGATCCGGTGCGGCTCGTGCGAATTGGCCGCCGCATCGACCAGCCGCGGATATTGCGCAATCAGCCTGATGAGGCCGAGTTCGCCGGCATCGCGCAACAGGCCGAGATCGGCCTTGGCGAGCGCCGCGGGTGAAAGATCGAGGCCCGGAAACGCCGCCTGCCCTTGCCGCAGCGCCGACTTTCCCCGCGCATGCGCATATTGGACATAGAAGACCGGATTGTCCTTCGATTGCTCGATGACCTTGGCGAGATCGAATTCGAGCGGCGCATCATTCTTGCGGAACAGCATCATAAAGCGCGCGGCATCGACGCCGACCTCATCGACGACTTCGCGCAATGTGACGAAATCGCCGGCGCGCTTTGACATTTTCACCGGCTCGCCATTGCGCATCAGTTTGACGAGCTGGCAGAGCTTGACGTCGAGCGCGGCCTTGCCGCCAGAGAGCGCCGCGACCGCCGCCTGCATGCGCTTGACATAGCCGCCGTGATCGGCGCCCCAGACATCGATCAAATTGCGAAAGCCGCGATCGATCTTGATCTTGTGATAGGCAATGTCGGCGGCGAAATAGGTGTAGCTGCCATCCGACTTCTTCAACGGCCGATCGACGTCGTCGCCGAAAGCGGTAGACTTGAACAGTTCCTGCTCGCGATCTTCCCAATCCTCGGAGGGCTGGCCCTTCGGCGCCGGCAGACGCCCGATATAGACGAGACCCGCGGCGCGAAGCTGATCGATCGCGGCGGCGATCTGATCGCTGCCGCCCTGCGTTAGTGTGCGCTCGGAGAAGAAGACCTCATGCGTGATGGCGAGCGCGGCGAGATCGGCGCGGATCATTTCCATCATGCCGGCGATGGCGGCCTCGCGCACGTCGCTGAGCCACGCGCTCTCCGGCTGATCGAGCAGAGCGCGGCCGTGCTTCTGCGCCAGAGCTGCGCCGACGGGCTTGAGATAATCCCCGGGATAGAGCCCCTCAGGGATTTCGATCTTCTCGCCGAGCGCCTCGCGATAGCGCAGATACGCCGAGCGCGCGAGCACATCGACCTGCGCGCCGGCATCGTTGATATAATATTCGCGCGTCACCTCATGCCCGGCAAAGGCGAGAAGATTGGCGAGGCAATCGCCGAAGACCGCGCCGCGGCCGTGGCCGACATGCATCGGCCCGGTCGGATTGGCGGAGACATATTCGACATTGATCTTTTCCGCTGCGCCCGCCGCCCCGCCGCCGAAGCGCGCGCCCTCGCGCAGGACCGACTGCAAAATCCTGGCGAAGACAGCGGGCTTCAGCCGGATATTGAGGAAGCCGGGACCGGCGACTTCCGCCTGATCGACCTCGGGATCCTCGGCCAGCGCCAGCGCCAACTCGCTCGCCAATTGCCGCGGGTTGGCGAAATGCGCTTTCGCCTCCTTGGCATAAACCATGGCCGCATTGACGGAGAGATCGCCATGCGCGGGATCGCGCGGCGGCTCGACGACGAAACGGGCGAGATCGAGATCGGCCGGCAGCCGTCCGCTGGCGATGACGGTCTTGAGCAGCGCCGCGATGCGGGCTTGAAAATCGGCGTAAATGTTCATGTTTTTCGCTTGGTCAATACGAGCCGGACAGCGCGCTAGCGCAATTCCGGCGTCACGTCAAAAAGCCGCTGATGTTCGGCAAGGGCGTAGCGGTCGGTCATGCCGGCGATATAATCGCAGACGACGCGCGCCATTTTGGCCTCGTCCTCGACGCCGCGGGTGATCGCGAGCGAGGCCCATTCGGCCGGCATCAGCTCCGGCTCCTTGAAGAAAATCTCGAACAGGTCGCGCACGACGCCCGCCGCCTCGACCCGGATGCGCCCAATGGTTGGATGACGATACATGTTGGCGAAGAGGAAGCGTTTGATCGCGCCCTGCGCCTGCGCCATCGGCGCGGAAAAGCCGATCAAAGTCCCGCCCAGGAGCCGCACGTCGTCGGCGCTGGAAACGCGGCTTGCGGCGAGCCGCGCGGCGCTCTCGGCGATCGCATCCTCGATGAAATCGGTAATGACGCGGCGGACGAGCTCGTGAATGCGGCGCTGGCGTTCGAGCCCGATGTAGCGCGCATCGATTTCACCGATGCGCCGGCGCAGATAATCGACTTCGTCCATCTGCGCGAAATCGAACAGTCCCGCGCGCAAGCCGTCATCGATATCATGCGCGTTATAGGCGATATCGTCGGCAAGCGCGGCCGCCTGCGCCTCCGGGCCGGCGAAAAGATCGAGCCGAAGATCGTGGAGCGCGGCATATTCGGCGATCGCCTGCGGCAGTTCCCGCCCGGCGTAATGGCCGATCGGCCTCCCGTCCGGCCCGAGCAGCGGGCCATTGTGTTTGACGAGGCCCTCGAGCGTTTCCCAGGTCAGGTTGAGGCCGTCGAATTCGGCGTAGCGATGTTCGAGCTTGGTGACGATCCGCAGCGCCTGGGCATTGTGGTCGAAACCGCCATAGGGCCGCATGGCCGCGTCAAGCGCATCCTCGCCCGTATGGCCGAAGGGCGTGTGGCCGAGGTCATGCGCCAGCGCCAGCGCCTCGGCGAGATCGTCATCGAGGCCGAGCGCGCGGGCCAGAGCGCGTGCAATCTGGCCGACCTCGATCGAATGGGTGAGCCGCGTGCGGTAATGGTCGCCCTCGTGCGGAATAAAGACCTGCGTCTTATGCGCGAGGCGGCGAAAGGCCGTGGAATGGAGGATACGGTCGCGGTCGCGCTGGAACTCGCTGCGCGTCGGCGAGCCCGGCTCTTCGAACAGCCGGCCGCGGCTGCGGCTCGCATCCGAGGCATAGGCGGCGCGCCGGGGCGTGAAGGCGGCGCGCCCCTCTAGAGCGGGAAGCGAAAAAGTGTTTTGCGGTTTTTCGCGCAAATCCCGCTCTCGCTTATCAGAATCGATCGCGTTTCATGCGTTTAGGCTGATGTGGCCTAAACGCATCGCGATCTAGGACGCGCTCGGGATAGGCCGGCAAAGCCCGCCTCCTCGTGGTCGCCGCCGGCGGCATTTTCCCGCGACTCGTTGCAGCTGGCGCAGGGGCGACATATGTTCCGTATTAGGGTCATGTGCAAGCGGCGCGACAGCCGGCCGCTCCATCCGAGGTTGCAATGAACGATATTTCCGTCGCGGCGCCGGTCGACCTGACCGCCAATGCGCTTCGTCACATCGCCGAAATCCTGAAAAGCGAGCCCGCGGGCGCGGCCCTGCGCATCGCCGTCGAGGGTGGCGGCTGCTCCGGCTTCCAATACACCTATGCCATCGTGCCGGAGACCGCCGAAGGCGACCTCGTGCTCGGCGAAAACGGGGCCACGGTCGCCATAGATCCGGTATCTCTCGAATATATGCGCGGCAGCAAAGTCGATTTCGTCGACGATCTGATGGGCCGCACTTTCAAAGTCCATAATCCGGCGGCGACGGCCTCCTGTGGCTGCGGCACGAGTTTTTCGCTCGATTGAACACGCTCCGCTGAACCCGAGCGCCCGTTGCGTCGTTTCCCCTGAAATGGGAAGATTGGCGTGCAGGCACTCTTCATCGGCCAGACCTATATCGACGTCACCCTGCTCTGCGGCGACGTTCCGCGCGGCGACGACAAGACGGTGGCGCACGACTATGCCGTCTCTTTCGGCGGCAATGCGGTGACGGCCGCCTTCGCCTGCGCCAAATTGGGCTTTGTCCCCGATCTTATCGCCACCGTCGCCGAGGATTGGCTCGGCCGCATGTTCCTCGACATGGCGCGCGCCTACGGGATCAAAGTCCATCCGCGCCGCGTCGCGCGCTCCTCGCTCTCCTTCGTTCTGCCGAATGCCGGCAAGCGCGCCATCATCCGCGCCCGCGACGATAAGTTCCTGTACCCTTTTCCCGATCTCGATCTTGCCGGTTGCCGGGCCTTGCATCTCGACGGCCATCAGGGCGACGCGGCGCTCCACTATGCGAAAATCTGCCGCGCGCGCGGCATTCTCACCTCGCTCGACGGCGGCGGCCTGCGCGGCAATCTCGATGCGCTGCTCGGCTATATCGATGTCGCTATCGTCGCCGAACGGCTCTGCGAGCAGATGAATCTCTCGCCGCAGCAGATGCTCGAATATCTGAAGGGCAAGGGCTGCAAGATCGGCGGCGTGACGCAAGGCGCGCACGGCCTCATCTGGTACGATGCCAGCGGCGCGATTTCACGCCTGGCCGCCCTGCCCATCCCGGTCGAGAAAATCATCGACACATCCGGCGCCGGCGATGTCTTCCATGGCGCCTATATCGCGTCCTATCTCGCGGAGCCGGGCAAGGACTTCGCCGAGCACTTCCGCTTCGCCCGCGCCGCGGCGGCCTATAAGATCACCCATCTCGGCAATGAGGCGGGATTGCCGACGCTGGCCGACATCGCCGCGGTCCGGCGTGCGTTCGATGGTTAGGCCGCAGCCGCGCCGCCGCCCACTGTCTTGAGCCAAGCCTTGCCGCAGGCTTTGGCCAGCTCGCGCACGCGCAGAATATAGCTCTGCCGTTCGGTCACCGAGATGACGCCGCGCGCATCGAGCAGATTGAAGACATGCGAGGCCTTGATGCACTGGTCATAGGCCGGCAGCACGAGCAGATGAGTTTCGCCGCGATCGCCTTTTTCGAGCAGCGCCCTGCACTCAGCCTCCGCGTCGGCGAAATGCTGGAACAGAGTCGCGGTGTCGGCATATTCGAAATTATAACGCGAATATTCCTGCTCGGCCTGTTTGAACACGTCGCCATAGGTCAATTTTTCCGCGCCGCTGCGGCCGTTGAAATTGAGATCGTAGACGTTCTCGACGCCCTGCACATACATGGCGAGCCGCTCAAGACCGTAGGTCAATTCACCCGAGACCGGCGCACATTCGATGCCCGCGACCTGCTGGAAATAGGTGAATTGCGAGACTTCCATGCCGTCGCACCAACATTCCCAGCCAAGCCCCCAGGCGCCCAGCGTCGGGCTCTCCCAATCATCCTCGACGAAGCGGATATCATGCAGCTTGAGGTCGACGCCGATCGCCGCGAGCGAGGCAAGATAAAGTTCTTGAAGGTCTTCCGGCGAGGGCTTCAGGATGACCTGGAATTGATAATAGTGCTGCAGCCGGTTGGGATTCTCGCCGTAGCGGCCGTCCTTCGGCCGCCGCGAGGGCTGCACATAGGCCGCGCGCCAGGGCAGCGGGCCAAGCGCATGCAGCACCGTCGCCGGGTGGAAGGTGGCGGCGCCAACTTCAATGTCGTAGGGCTGGAGAATGGCGCAGCCGTGCCCGGCCCAGAAGGTTTGCAAGCGCAAAATGAGCCCCTGAAACGACCGCGCCGGATCGAGGCCCTCGTTTACATTCGTCGAATTGGTCATGAATGCATCATTCTAAGGTAAGAGACCCCGCTTAGCATTAAAATGGCCGCGAAAGAAATTGCCGTTTTGCGGCCATGGCCAGGCTTCGAGTGTGAAACGCGCGCATCATACGCATTTGCGCGTGACTCCCCCCGGGATTGCACTATTGTCGCGCCGCTACGCTTATTTCATGCGACGTTTGTTCAGCCTGGTCCAGACAGGAGGATGCTGATGCAAACTCTACGACAATTGGCGTTACTCGCTTGCTTGTTCGGCGCCGGTCTTGGCATGGCGAATTCCGCCCAGGCCGCCCCCGCAGCAGGCATCATCCAAGCCGCGCCGGCCGTGACTGCGAGCGCCATAGCGCCGAGCACACCCCTCATCGAGAAGGCCTGGTGGTATCACCGGTGTTGGCACTGCTGGCACCGCTGGCACTATTGGCATCGCTGCTGGCATTGCTGGCATCGCTACCATTACTGGCATCGCTACTATTGGTGATCCCGAGACCCGAGGGCCGACTCGAAATCCGGCCCTCATCTTGCGGCTGTCGGCCGCTTACCATTTGATCAGCGCCGTCCCGCGATGGAGGGCGTCGGCGGCGGCCGTGAACCGCTCGCCCTCGTGCAGCACGAGCGCCGGCGCGATCGTCAAAGGCGCGCGGCTGCCCTTTTGCGCGCGCAGGAGAATCCGGGTCGCGGCGCGGTCGCCACGCGGCTGGACGGGCATCAGCGCCTGCGCGCCGGCGTGGCCTTCGAGCGCCGCCAAGATCGCGGGCAAGGCGTCCGGCCGATGGATCAGCACCAGCACACCGCCCTCGCGCAGCAGAGCGAGGCAGGCCGCAAGCCAGCCGCCGAGCGCCCCCGGCCCCGCCGCCGTCATCGCATGAGCGGCGCGCTTGCCCGCATCGGGCGAGAGCCGTGCCCGCGCCGGATCGAGAAAGGGCGGATTGGTGATGACGAGCGCCGCTTCCCCGTCAGCAAGCCCGGCGGCGCGCCGTCGCGCGGCATCGAGGACATCGGTCTCATAGACTCTGCCGCGCTCGCCAAATCCATTAATTTGCAGATTGTCCCGCGCCAGGGCCGCCGTCGCGGCATCCTTCTCGACAAGGCCGAAGGCGATCCCCGGCCGCAACCGCGCCAGTGCGAGACCAGCGGCGCCGACCCCAGCACCGACATCGAGCGCGAGCCCATCGACCTCGGCCGGCGCGGCGGCTGCGAGCAGCACCGCGTCCGTACCGGCGCGATGGCCGTGCAGCAATTGGCGCAGGCGCAACTGCCGCCCCAGAAAGAAATCCGCCTCGGCGAGTTCAATCACCCGAAAGCTCCTGCGCCAGACCCGCCTCGCGAAGAAGCCGGCGTGCCCGCACGGCCTCGTCCTCTTGCACGAGCACACGGCGCGGCAAAAAGCCGAGCGAGCCCTCGACCGCGCTGGCGAACTGATCGGCGACGAAAACTTCGATACCCTGCGCCGCCAACATGGCTTCGACCGCCGAGATGAGCACCAGGTCGTTCGTTCGGATAAGCTCGATCATAATCCTCTGACGCAACCGGGCGCGGGACCGCGCAAACTAGCCCTTCCCACCCGTTTACGCCAGTTTGCCCGCGGCGCGCATCCGTGCTCTAGCTCCGGGGTTACAAGGTTGCAGGCGGCGGCGCGGCGGCCTAATTTGGCGCCTTCTTGTTGCGGGCGGACCTCCGATTGGAGAGCGAATTGGGCGTTGTGATTCCACTTGAGGAAGCTGCCGGCGAAGGCCGTATCGAGGCGCTGAACCGGCTGGCTGCGCCCGATATGGAGCGGGTCAATCAAGTCATTCTGTCGCATGCGGCCTCGCATGTGACGATGATCCCGGACATTGCCAATCATTTGATCGCCTCGGGCGGCAAGAGACTGCGGCCGATGCTGACCCTGGCGACCGCGGGCCTCTGCGGCTATGCCGGGGCCGGCCATATCAAGCTCGCCGCCGCAGTCGAATTCATGCATACCGCGACGCTCCTGCATGACGATGTCGTCGACGAGAGCAATATGCGGCGCGGCAAGCTCGCGGCCCGGATGCTGTGGGGGAATGAAGCGACCGTGCTGGTCGGCGATTTCCTGCTCGGCCAGGCGTTCAAGATGATGGTCGAGGTCGGCTCCCTCGCTGCGCTCGAAGTGCTGTCCGCCGCCGCCGCCGTGATCGCCGAAGGCGAAGTGATGCAGCTCGCGGCGGCGAAGGACACGCAGACGAGCGAGGACGATTACCTCGCGGTGATCCGCGCCAAGACGGCCGCCCTCTTCGGCGCCGCCTCCGAGGTGGGGCCGATCCTCGCCGGCCGGTCGAAGGCGGAGATCGCCGCCTGCCGCGGCTATGGCCTCAATCTCGGCATCGCCTTCCAGCTCATCGACGACGCCCTCGATTACGGCGGCAAATCGGCCAAGCTCGGCAAGAATGTCGGCGACGATTTCCGCGAGGGCAAGATCACCTTGCCCGTCGTCCTGTCATTCCGCCGGGGAACGGAATCCGAGCGCGCCTTCTGGCGCCGCACGCTCGAAGACGGCGAGATCAACGACGGCGATCTCGAAACTGCGATCGCCATCATGCACAAGCATCGCGGGCTCGAGGATACCGTCGAGCGGGCGCGCCATTACGGTGCGATGGCGCATGATGCGCTGGAACTCTTCCCCGCCTCGCCGTGGAAGGCGGCGCTGAAAGATGTCGTCGATTTCTGCATCGAGCGCGCGCATTGAGATGATCCTCGGCCAAAGGCTGCGCTGATGAACGTCAAGCTCGCCTTGGTCGCTACTGTCGCGGTCCTCATTCAACTGGGCCTCGCCGTCCTCGGCCTTGGCGGCTTCGGCCCGTTCTTTTCCCACGCGGCGCTCGTCGCGCTTTGCGTCGTGGTATTTATCCTTCTCGTCGCGTCGTTCTTCTCGAGCGGGAATCTCAGCGCCGGGGAGCGCGAGGATCGCGGCAATCGCTGGGTTTTCGCCGCTTTCGGCGTGCTCGCGCTCCTCCTCGCCTTCGTGCCGGCCTATACGGACCGGATCGGCTTCTGGACGATCGACGGCGAAACCACGCGCTGGATCGGCGTGGCTCTCTTGGTGATCGGCGGAACACTGCGCCTCTGGCCGGTCTTTGTCCTCGGCCACAGGTTCAGCGGACTTGTCGCCATCCAGCCCAACCATCGTCTCGTGACGACCGGCATCTACCGCACTATTCGCAACCCAAGCTATCTGGGCTTGATCGTCGGCGCGATTGGCTGGGCGCTCGCCTTCCGCTCGGCGATTGGCCTCATCCTCGCGCTTTTGCATCTGGTGCCGCTCATTGCGCGCATGGACGCCGAAGAAGCGCTGCTGCGCAGCCAGTTCGGCACAGAATATGACGTCTATTACGAACGCACGTGGCGGCTCGTGCCCTGGCTTTATTGAGCGCTAATTCAATATCGTCGCTTTCACCCACCAATCGGGATGCGCCGCAAGGATCGCCTTGCGCGCCTTGCCGACCGCGCGGCAATCGCTGAACAAAGCGAAACAGGTCGCGCCCGAGCCCGACATGCGTGCGAGCTTGCAACCCGGCGCGGCGGTGAGGATGGCGAGAACCTTGGCGATGATCGGGGCGAGAACGGAGGCGGCGTCCTCCATATCGTTGCGGCCCTTGCGCAAGGCGGCGATCAAAGCGTCGAAGGAAATATGGGAGCCGATCTGCGGATGCGGCCCGAAATGCGTCTTGCTGCCCACCGGAATCTTCATGAACTCAAACACCGGCTTGGTTTCGAGCGGCTGGCGCGGATTGACGATCAGCGTCGGCAGCGGCGGCAGATCGAGAACAGGCCCGAGCTTCTCGCCGATGCCGCTCATCATCCGCGCCCGCGCGGCAACGCAGACCGGCACATCGGCGCCCGTTGCCCGCGCCGCCTCAAGCAGCCGCGGATCCTCGAGCGCGAGACCGTTGGCGCGGGCAAGCAGCCGCAACGCCGCAGCGGCATCGGACGAGCCGCCGCCGATGCCGGCCGCCACCGGCAGCGTCTTGACCAAAGTGAAGCCGCCTAGGCGCAAGCCTTCGACCCGCTCGGCCAATTGCCGCGCCGCCTTGATGACGAGGTTCTTCTCCGGATCGCCCGCGGCCGTGGCCGTCGGCCCGCCGACCTGAAGCTGCAAGGAATCGCCCGGCGTCAACGTCAGCCGGTCGCCGCTGCGTGAAAAGGCGACGAGGCTTTCAAGCTCGTGGTAGCCGTCCGCACGACGTCCGACGACATGCAGCGTCAGGTTGATCTTGGCGGGGGCGCGATCGGTGAGGTGCTGGGACACGGGCGGGATCGGGTCGAGAACTTGATCGACGAAATTGCCGTCATTGCGATGCGCGCAGCGACGAAGCAATTCAGAAATCGTCAGCCTGGATTAGCTACGCTTCGCTCGCAAAGACGGTGGCGGCCTCGAGATGCTCAGCCGCCGCCATTCTGCTTGTGCTCGGCATCGGCCGCCGCGGGCTTATCATCGGTCCCGGACTTGGAGTCGGCGCCGGGGCTCGCGGGCGGCGTCTCGAGGCCGGATTTGATCTTCTGGAGAATGCGCGGCAGATCCGCCGGGTCCGCGCCCATGTCGCGGGCGTGGTTCCACTGGAAATGCGCTTCAAGCTTGCGCCCGATCCGCCAATAGGCATCGCCGAGGTGATCGTTGATGACCGGATCGGCCGGCTTCAGATCGACCGCCTTCTCAAGATCGGTCACAGCGTCCTTGTAATGGCCGAGCTTGTATTCGGCCCAGCCGAGACTGTCGACGACGTAGCCGTCCGTCGGGCGCAGCTCGACCGCGCGGCGCAGCATCGGAAAGGCCTGGTCGAGATTCATTCCCTTATCCACCCAGCTATAGCCGAGGTAGTTCAGCACAAGCGGCTGGTCCGGGAAAAGCTGCAGGGCGTGTTTGAAATCGGCTTCCGCCTTCGGCCATTGCTTGCTGCGCTCATAGGCGATGCCGCGGAAATAATAGAGCGGCCAATTGGCGGCCTCGGGCTTTTTCGAGGCCGCGATCGCGCGCGTATAGGTGACAATGGCTTCATCGTAATGGTCGTGCGCGCGCTGCAGATTGCCCAGCGCCGAGAGAGCCTCCTCGTCATAGGGATGATCGTCGACAACATTGCGCAAATAGCTCAAGGCCTGATCGCTGCGGCCGAGATTTTCGAGCGCCTGGCTGATTTCGATATCGGCGGTCACACGCTGCGGATCGCTCTGCGGAACGTCCTGAAAGATGTCGAGCGCCTGTTCGTTCTGGTTGATGCGCTGGTAAAGATCACCCAACGTCAACAAGGCCAGCGCATTGTCCGGATCGAGATAAAGCGAGAGCCGCAGATAGATCATGCCGGCGAGATCATCGCCCTGCCGGTCGCCGGCGGCACCAAGGCCGTAAAGAACCTCAGCCGTGCCCTGATCGACGTCCCCGACGAGCGGCCGCAAGGTCTTGCCCGCCTTGAGATCAGCCAGTGCGGCGCGCACGGTCGGATGATCAGGCACGACCTGATTGAAGGCCGCATAGAGTGCGATGGCCTGATCGTTCTTGCCAGTCTCGCTCAGGAATCGGGCGTAGGCGTCAACGAGGCGCAGCGTGTTCTTGTCACTTTCATACGCCGCCTGGAATGCCTCCGCCGCCTGCTCCCTGCGGCCGGCGACATCGGCGATTAAAGCCTTGTGATAATTGCGGAAGACCGCGAAATTTTCATCATCGAGGCGGTCGACGGTCTCCAGCGCCCGGCGTGTCTGGCCCGAGCCTTGATAGGCCCAGGCGGTCAGCAGAGTCGCGGTCAGATCGCCGCCTTCAGCGCCGCCGCCACGGGCGAATTGACCGCGCGCGGTCGCGTATTCATGTGCCTTCAGCGCGCGCACGCCGATGGCGAGATGCGCCAAGCCATTGTCGGGCTCGTAGGTCAGCAGCCGATCGGCCAAGTTGAAGGCTTCCGGCATGGCGCCGTTGGACAGGGCCGCGACGAAAGTGCGTTCGATCAATTCCTTGTTGCGCGGGTCGAAGCGCAGCGCCTCGCGGAAAAAGGTCGCCGCCGCCACCGTGTCGCGATCCGCCCCGGCGATCACCGCGGCGAGGTAATTGCCCGCCGGGCTCTCGCCGACTTCAAATGGCGTGGCGACGGACAGGGATTCGTTGACCTTGGCCGCCGCGGCCGTGAGACCAAACGACCCGGCCAAGACCACCGAGACACAGGACAAAATCGCGCGCGACGCGAGACGGTGCAACGGCAAGCTTCAATCCTCCGGAACGAACCGTGTTTGGGCGCGAAAATCACATTTCGCGCAAAAGCCTTAGCAATCCCGCTGCCGGCCGGCGCGGGGATGCCGGTGCCAGCTATACGCCGAAACAACACGCTTGGAAATGCAAAGCCCGAACCCTCGGCAAGAGCGCATCCTCAAGCCGAACGGTCGATCATCGCTCCGAACATGGCCGTTTTAGGTTTCGGCGGGATCGGCGGCGAAAATTCCGGCCCGCCGAGAACCGGCCCGATCTAAATCTGACCCGGCCTCAGCTTATAGAAGACGTGGTGGCCGATCCTGTCGGTGCGCTCTAGCCGCCGCGCCCAATAGGGGTGCACATAAAGCGCGTGATAGTGAGTCGCGTCCCCGACATCGGCGACATAGGTTTTGCCGGTTGTCACCGCGGCAGCAATGCGCTCGGCGCGGCGCCAGGCGTCGGCCTCGGTGATCCGCAGCGAGCGCCCTTCGCAGGCGAAGGAGAATTGGCAGGCGTGATAATGCTGCCGGTTTTGAAAAACGACGCCGCAAATCGACGAGGGATAAAGGCCGCTCGAGACGCGGTTCAGCACCACTTGCGCCACGGCCGCCTGGCCTTTGTCGCTCTCGCCGCGGGCTTCGAAATAGATCGCTTGCGCGAGGCAGCGCTGCTCGTGATGCCACTGGTCCTCGTCGATCAGCGAGGCGTAATCCGGACGGTCGGCCGGCACGGTTGAGACATCGGCGCTTTCTTCATGCGGCAAGCTTGGCAAAGCGACGACCTCGACCGGCGTCGCATCGTCCGTCGCCGGAGTCGACGAAGCGAGCGCCTCCGCGCGCGCCACCTCGGGCGTCGCGCCCTGCATCAGCCGCTCGGCGATATTCGCCGGCCGCACGGTCTCGGTCGAGCCGGGCTGCGCCGGCGAAGCATCGGCGCGCGACGGCGTCGTAATGGGGCTTTCGCCGCTGGGCCAGGGCGTGAAACTGTCGGCGCTGGCTGGGGCCTCGCTGAGCGCAAAGGCGTCGCTCTGCAGCGTCTCCGCCTCGGCAAAGATCATCTGCCGCGCCCGCAAGGCATTGAGGCCGCCCTGCAGTTGAGAGCTAAAGGTTGGGCGCAGGCCGACGGCCGGATCGCCGCGCCGGCTGCGATCAATGACCGGGAAGCCTTGGGCATGTGGCTTCAGCACCGCCCGCGGCGCGACCTCGTCGGGCACCTGCGCGAAATCTGCCGGATCGCCGAGGAACAGACGCGCCTGCGCAGGGCCGGCCGCAGTCTGGCGCGGATCGAGACCAAATCCCGGGCCGGTCACCGCGACGGGAATGAGATCGCCGGGCGCAGTCGCGGCAAGAATGCCGGCCGGCGCGAGCGAGGCGCCGATCGTTGCGTCCTGGCCCGCATCGGCAGCCATCGATACGACGAGGCCAATGCCCAGACACCAGGGCGCCACTACGCCCATCGCCCACGAGACTTGAAGCCGACTCATACGCCGCGCTCGCCACTAGATCGCGAAGTTAGAGCGGGGTTTGCGCGAAAAAGCCGCTATCCGCTTTTTCGCATCCCGCTCCAGAACCGGCGTGTTCCGCCGGCCACAACCGACGGAAATTCCGCCGCTGCCTATGGTTATCGCGGTTTAAGCTTGAAGAGGTGTTTAGCAGGTGGTTAGGCGCGGCGTTTCAGTTTGAAGCAAATTTTAAGGATTCTCGTCGGCCGCAAGCCCGCCGAGCGTTGCCTGCGCCGCCGCCAGCCGCGCGATCGGCACGCGGAACGGCGAGCAGGAGACATAGGTGAGCCCTGCCCGTTCGAAGAAGCCGATCGACGCCGGATCGCCGCCATGTTCGCCGCAGATGCCCAGCTTGAGCAATGGCCGTGTCTTGCGGCCGCGCTCGGCGGCGATCTCGATCAGTTCGCCAACGCCCTGCTGGTCGAGCGTCGCGAAGGGATCGCGCGCGACGAGCCCCTTGGAAATGTAGACACCAAGGAAAGTCCCCGCATCGTCGCGCGAAATACCGAGCGCCGTCTGCGTCAGATCATTGGTGCCGAAGGAGAAGAATTCCGCCGTCTCGGCGATTTCGCCCGCCGCCAGTGCCGCGCGCGGCAATTCGATCATCGTCCCGACCGTAAAGGCGATCGCCTCGCCCGTTTCGGACGCAACCGCTTCCGCGCAGCGGTCGATGATCGCTTTGACGGCGTCGAACTCGGCCTTCATCGCGACGAGCGGCACCATGATCTCGAGCTCCGGCGCCACGCCGGTCTTGCGCTTGGCCTCGATCGCGCCCTCGAAGATCGCGCGGGCCTGCATGTCCGCGATTTCGGGAAAGGCGATGGCGAGCCGGCAGCCGCGAAAGCCGAGCATGGGATTATATTCGCGCAGCGCCTCGGCGCGATGCTGTAGATGTTCCGCCGTCACATTCATCGCAGCGGCGACCTCGACGATCTCCTCCGCCGTATGCGGCAGGAATTCGTGCAGCGGCGGATCGAGCAGCCGGATGGTCACCGGGAAGCCGGCCATGATCGCAAACAGCTTGGCGAAATCGCCGCGCTGATGGGGCAGCAGCTTGGCGAGCGCAGCGCGGCGGCCCCTTTCATCATCGGCGAGGATCATCTCCCGCATGGCAAGGATGCGGCCCGCCTCGAAGAACATATGCTCAGTGCGGCAGAGGCCGATTCCTTCGGCGCCGAAGCGCCGCGCCGCTTCCGCATCTGCCTCCGTCTCGGCATTGGCGCGCACGCCCATGCGACGCAGTCTGTCCGCCCATTGCATGATGATGCCGAATTCGCCCGAAAGCTCGGGCTGCTGCATTTCGATGGCGCCAGCCATCACCCGTCCGGTGCCGCCGTCGATCGTCAGGATGTCGCCGCGGCGCAACGTCACGCCGCCGCAGGAGAGAAAGCCGCGCTCGGAATCGATGCGGATCGCCCCGGCGCCGGTGACGCAGGGTTTGCCCATGCCGCGCGCCACGACCGCGGCATGTGAGGTCATGCCGCCGCGCGTCGTGAGGATCCCCTCGGAGGCATGCATGCCATGGATATCCTCGGGGCTGGTTTCGACGCGGACCAGGATCACCTTGCGCCCGGCGCTGCGCAATTGCTCGGCTTCGTCGGCGTTGAAGACGATCTCGCCGCTCGCGGCGCCGGGCGAGGCCGGCAAGCCGGTTGTCATGATATTGCGCTCCGCCTCCGGCGCGATGGTCGGATGCAGCAATTGATCGAGCGAGCCGGGATCGATGCGACGCACGGCGTCCGCCTCGCTGATCAGACCATCCCGCGCCATCTCGACCGCGGCGCGCAAGGCCGCCCTGGCGGTGCGCTTGGCGGAGCGCGTCTGCAACATCCAGAGGTTGCCGCGCTCGACCGTGAATTCGACATCCTGAATGTCGCGATAGTGCCGCTCGAGCCGCTCGGCCACCGCGACGAACTGGGTGAAGACCTCCGGCAACGTCGTCTCCATGGACGGCTGGGTCGAGCCGGCCGCGAGGCGCGCGGCCTCGGTGATGTTCTGCGGCGTCCTCACCCCAGCGACGACATCCTCGCCCTGCGCATTGATCAGGAACTCGCCATAGAGCTCTTTCGCGCCCGTCGAGGGATTGCGCGTGAAGGCAACGCCCGTCGCTGAGGTCTCGCCCATATTGCCGAAGACCATCGCCTGGACACTGACGGCCGTGCCCCAGCTTTCGGGGATATTGTGCAACTGCCTATAGATTTTCGCGCGCGGATTGTTCCAGGAGCCGAAGACCGCGCCAATGGCGCCCCAAAGCTGCTCGCGCGGCGCCTGCGGAAAGGCATTGCCATGCAGCTCCGCGATCTTCGACTTGAAGGCGCGGATCATCTCCTGCCAATCCTCGGCCGAGAGATCGGTGTCGAGCGTCAGCCCCTTGGCCTCTTTGAAATCCTCAATCAGCTCCTCGAAGTGATGATGCCCGATACCGAGCACGATGCTCGAATACATCTGGATGAAGCGGCGATAGGAATCATAGGCAAAGCGCGCGTCCTCGGCGTCGGCCGCGAGGGCTTCCACGGTCGCATCGTTGAGGCCGATGTTCAGCACCGTATCCATCATGCCCGGCATCGACGCGCGGGAACCCGAGCGGACCGACACGAGGAGCGGCCGCCGCGCGTCGCCGAAGGCGCGGCCAGCGATCTCTTCGACATGTTTCAGCGCCGCCTCCACCTGGGTGGCGAGCTCGTGCGGGTAGCTTTGGGCGTTGGCGTAAAAATAGGCGCAAACTTCTGTCGTGATGGTGAAGCCAGGCGGCACCGGCAGCCCAAGGCTCGCCATTTCCGCCAGATTGGCGCCCTTGCCGCCGAGCAGCGCGCTCATCCGGCTGCCGCCCTCGGCGGCACCGTTGCCGAACGTATAGACCCACTTTGCCATGACGGTCCCCGGACTGACTCGGCCGCACGGCCAAGCCGGATGATCCATAGATCACAGCAAGCGCCGCAGGAACGTGCATTTTCGTCTTAGTTAGAGCGAGATTAAAGAATCGGGGCGGCTTCGCTTACCTCAACCTTTAGGCTTGGCGCGGCAGAGCGAGCAAATGCGCCTTCATGCGCAGGCCGAGCGTGACCCAACTGCCGCCCCAGAACAAAAGATCGAGCCCGAGGAGCACGCCAAGAACGACGAAACTATTGGCCGGCCAGCCGATGAGGACAACGAGACCGACCAGGGACGTGACGATCCCGGCCAGGATCACAATGCCGCGCACATCTTTATTGAGCTGGGTGCCGACATAGATACGGATGACCCCGGTCACGAACAACGCGACGCCGAGCAACAAAGTGAATACCGCCGCCGCCATCAGGGGCTGGGCGAGCGCGCAGGCGGCGACCACGATATAGGCGAGCCCGGCGATCACCCAGAGGAAGAACCGCGCCCAGGACCGCGCGCCAAAGGCGAAGACGATCTCCCCGCCCCCGGCAATGACCATGAACAGCGCGATGATGTAGACGGAGGCGATGGTGGCGGAAACGACGAGGGCCAGCGCGGCGACGCCCATCGCCGCAACCAGAACACCCAGGACGATGAACCAGGCCCAACGATGGCGCAGCCGCTCGACACAACCGCTGGCTGCGGCCGGCAGGGTGGGAATCGGCGCGGTTTCGGTCGGCAGACTCATGTTTGGCTCCGAACCCAAGTTAAGCCCGAACGCGCACTTTTCCAGAGCGGAGGCCGCCGAAGCCGCCGCTTCCACGCTCAAGGTTTTAAATCCGTCACCCGAAAGACACAGATGTTAAGGAAGAAGCGCGATCGATCGGCTTTGGCGCATTTCGCGCATGGCCTGTGCGTTGTCGCCCAGGTTAATCCTGTTACCCGATGGAGGATTGCTTTCCTTTTCGGCAAAATTGCTGGTCGCGTCCCTTTTGATATATGTTCAGGCTGAACGCGAATAGCGACGCTTAAGCTAATGACAATTCCCATGATGAGGTAGCTGTGACGACATCCTCGAAGACCCCGCTCCTGGACGCGATCAAATCGCCGGCCGATTTGCGGCGGCTTCCCGAATCCGACCTCGCCCAGGTTGCGCAGGAATTGCGCACTGAGACGATCGACGCCGTGTCCGTGACCGGCGGCCACCTCGGCGCCGGCCTCGGCGTCGTCGAGCTGACGGTCGCCCTGCACTATGTCTTCGATACGCCGCGCGACCGGATCATCTGGGACGTCGGCCATCAGGCCTATCCGCACAAGATCCTGACCGAGCGCCGCGATCGCATCCGCACGCTGCGCAAGGGCGACGGCCTCTCGGGCTTCACCCGCCGCGCGGAAAGCCCTTACGATCCGTTCGGCGCGGGCCATTCCTCGACCTCGATCTCGGCCGGCCTCGGCATGGCTGTGGCGGCGACGCTCGCCGACAAGCCGACGAATGTCGTGGCCGTCATCGGCGATGGCGCCATGTCGGCCGGCATGGCCTATGAGGCGATGAACAATGCCGGCGCGATGCATTCGCGGCTCATCATCATCCTCAACGATAACGAGATGTCGATCGCCCCGCCCGCCGGCGCGCTCTCGTCCTATCTCGCCCGGCTCGTCTCCGGCGGCACCTATCGCACGGTGCGCGAGGCGGCCAAGCAACTCGGCCGGCACCTGCCGAAGTTCATCTACGACCGCGCCCGCAAGACCGAGGAATTCGCCCGCAATTTCTGGGCGGGCGGCACGATGTTCGAGGAGCTCGGCATCTATTACGTCGGGCCGATCGATGGCCATAACCTCGACCACCTGCTGCCGATCCTGAAGAACGTCCGCGACATGCCGGGCGGCCCGATCCTCGTCCATGTCGTGACGCAGAAGGGCAAGGGCTATGGGCCGGCGGAGGCTGCCAAGGACAAGCACCACGCCGTGAATACGTTCGACGTGTTGACCGGCACTCAGGTCAAGCCGAAGGCCAATGCGCCGACATACACGCGCGTTTTCGCCGAAGCGCTGGTCAAGGAGGCCGAGAAGGACGACAAGATCGTCGCCATCACCGCCGCCATGCCCTCTGGCACTGGCCTCGACCTGGTCGAGAAGGCCTTTCCCGATCGCACCTTCGATGTCGGCATCGCCGAGCAGCATGCGGTGACCTTCGCCGCAGGTCTCGCGACGGAAGGGTTCAAGCCCTTCTGCGCTATCTATTCGACCTTCCTGCAGCGCGCCTATGACCAGGTCGTCCACGACGTGGCGATCCAGAAGCTGCCGGTGCGCTTCGCCATCGACCGCGCCGGCCTCGTCGGCGCCGACGGCGCGACTCATGCGGGCTCCTTCGACACCTCCTACCTTGGCATCCTGCCCGGCATGGTGGTCATGGCCGCGGCCGACGAGGCCGAGCTTGTCCATATGGTCCACACCGCCGTCGCCTATGACGAAGGCCCGATCGCTTTCCGCTATCCGCGTGGTGAGGGCGTCGGCATCGACTTGCCGCAGAACCCCGAGGTTCTGACCATCGGCAAGGGCCGCATCGTCCGCGAGGGCAGCAAGGTCGCGATCCTCTCGCTCGGCACCCGCCTTGCCGAGGCGCTGAAGGCAGCCGAAGACCTCGGCGCCTACGGCATCTCGATCACGGTCGCTGACGCGCGCTTCGCCAAGCCGCTCGATCTCGACCTTGTCAGCCGGCTCGCCCGCAACCACGAGGTTCTCATCACGGTGGAGGAAGGCTCGGTCGGCGGCTTCGGCTCTTTCGTGACTCAGGCGATCCTCGAACGAGGCCTGCTCGATGGCCGCCGCCCGCTCAAGCTGCGCTCGATGGTGCTGCCGGATGTCTTTCTCGAACACGACAAGCCCGAGAAGATGTATGCCGAATCGCATCTCGACGCGAAGGGCATCGTCGCCAAAGTGCTCGAGATTCTCGGCCGCGAAGATGAGGCTGCGCGGGCGCTGATCGCGTAAGGGCCGTATGACGGCGGAATTGTCGTTGCGAGCCCAACGGGTCCGGACTTCGTCCGGCCCGATGGTAAACTGACGAAGTAATCCACAATCATATCCCGATTATTCTGGATTGCTTCGTCGCTTCCGCGCCTCGCAATGACGCGGCCCTCGCCAATTCAGGCGATATTGACCTGCGCGCGCAGCGGAATCGCCTGCGGCTCGCCAATCCCGTAGATCGACAGTTTGCGATCGCAGATGCCGATGTTCTTCCACGCGCCGCACCATTCGGCGATGTGGCCGGACACGAAATGTTCGTCGAAGGCCGCCTGGCTCGCCCATCGCTCCATGATGTGAATGAGGCCGGGTTCCTGAATATCCTCGGCATAGACGTATTCGAGGCAGCCCGCCTCTTTCCGGCTCGCCGCGATCACTTTCTGCATGGCGGGGCGGGCCTCCGCCAGGCGCTCGGGCGCAATTCGTATTGTACCGACGATCAGGATCATGAGTCTTCTATACCGGGTGAATTGGGTGGCGCAGCAAGCCGCAAAAGCCGAGCCGCGTCAACGCGCGGATTTGCCCTCGCGCATCGCGTTCGGCCGCTGTTTCCCGGCCTGAGCGCTGGATAGGCGCGGCGGCGGATGCTAGTAACGCCGCCCATGACCACGCAACGCGCCGATCTCGCCCTCGTCGCACGCGGCCTGTTCCCCAGCCGCGCCAAGGCGCAGGAGGCGATCGCCGCCGGCTGCGTCACGATTGACGGCCGCGTTCTGCGCAAGGCCTCCGAGCCCATCGCACCGTCGGCAAGGATCGACGCACAGGCCCTCTATCCTTGGGTTTCCCGCGCGGGCGTCAAGCTCGAAGCCGCGCTCGCGGCCTTCGGATTCGATCCCAAGGCTGCCGTTTGTCTCGATCTCGGCGCTTCGACGGGCGGGTTCACTGAAGTCTTGCTCGCCCACGGCGCGGCGAAGGTTTATGCCGTCGATGTCGGCCATGGCCAATTGCATGAAAAGCTGCGCGCCGATCCGCGCGTCGTCTCGCGCGAGGGCACGGACGCCCGCCACTTATCGCAGGCGGACTTTCAGCCGCCGCCAGATTTCCTAACCTGCGATCTAAGCTTTATCTCCTTGAAGCTTGTTCTACCGTGCGTTTTCGACATAGCCACGCGCCCGGCGCGGCTCGTCTGCCTGATCAAGCCGCAATTCGAGGTCGGCCCTTCTTTTGTCGTCAAAGGCCTCGTCAAGGACGAAGCCGCGCAGAAGCGCGCTTGCGACGAAATCGCGGATTTGTGCCGCGCGGCGGGCTGGCAGATCGCGGGCGTGATCGCCTCGCCGATCACCGGCGGCGACGGCAATCGCGAATTCCTCCTCGGCGCGACGCGGTCCTGATGGAAGAGCTTCGCATCGAGAGACTCGGCCAGCGCGGTGAAGGCATTGCCCGCACCGCGAAAGGACCGGTCTACGTGCCCTATGCCCTGGCGGGCGAAATCGTCCTGGCAGAGGTCGCGGGCGAACGCGGCCACCTCCTTGAAATCCTCCATCCGAGTCCCGACCGGATCGCGCCCTTCTGCCCGCATTACGGAGTATGCGGCGGCTGCGCCGTGCAGGCCCTGGCGCCCGCCGCCTATGCAGAATGGAAGCGCGGGCTTCTGCTCGATGCCTTGCGCCACGCCGGGCTTTCGCCGCCGGTCGCCCCGCTCATCGACGCGCATGGCGCCGGCCGCCGCC
>JARLIV010000040.1 GCA_031291555.1 Methylovirgula sp.
CCAATCCGGCGCAACATGCCAGCGCGAAAATGGTTCGACGTGCCGCCCAGGGGAAAGGGCAAGCGCAGAGCCGAGAGCCCCACGTTCAACACATCGAACAGGCCGGCATATTCGATGGCGAAAAGCTGCGCGAGCGGTCTTCTGGCGTTTGCGCCATAAGACCGTAAAAATGCGCTTCTGAGACGAGGCCTTCGGCGATCAGAACTCTGTCCGCCGTGACTCCGAGATCGCGCGCTTTCCGCGTCGCGATTGCCAAAGACGCTGGCGAGACGTCATAGTGGGCGAGAAAACCGATTTCGCTCGGCAAGCGCGTGACACCGCGCGCGAGCGAATTGGCGGACGGAATGGATGATGGCTGATCGGCAAATTTTGGGGCGGCGCCCGGCGTTCGCGATATCGCCAGCTTGCGCGACGCCCTGGCGGGCGCAGAGCCGCGATCGCGCGTCTGCTCAAACCACGGCTTCGAACGCAAGTTACGCGCCCCCGGCAGCAACTGGCGCCGCCGGGCGGCATGCCAGCGTGAGTTATCTCGCGGCATATGTTAAGCTTTGTCGTTATTTTTACACGCTTTGCGCGGCTATGGCAACGCTTGCGCTGGTCCTAATCGCGTCAAGCGCAACGTCGGCGCAAACGAGCCGGCCGGCGACCGTGCCCAATTATTTCGATCTGCAAAATCGCCTGGAGAAGCCCGACCTCGGCGCGGTCCACACGCTGCGGTTTTTAACGGAGGACGATTACCCGCCGTTCCACTTCGCCTTGTCGGACGGAACGCTCACCGGCTTCGATATCGACCTTGCACGCGCCATCTGCGAGGAATTGAAAATCGCCTGCACCATCCAGGCACGCCGGTTCGACCTGCTTGCCGACGCGTTGAACAATGGCGAGGGCGATGCGCTGATCGCCTCGCTACGGATCGATGCCGCAAGCCGCGCACGCTTCGACTTCACCGCGCCCTATTACACGACACCGGCCCGTTTCGTCGCGCGCAGGGATGCGAGCTTCGAAGCGACGCCCGAGGGCCTCGCGGGCAAAAAGATCGGCGCTATCGGCGGGACCGCGCAGGAGGCCTTTCTCAAAGCTTTCTTTCCGCAGGTTCATCGGCAGAGCTTCGCGAACCGCGGCGAGCTTTATGCTGCTCTGCGGGGCGGCCAGATCGATGCCTTCTTCGACGATGCCATCACCTCGAGCTTCTGGCTCGCCGGGACAGCGTCGGACAATTGCTGCGCCTTTCGCGGCGGCCCTTATACCGACACCAATTATTTCGGCGAGGGCGTCGGCATTGCGGTGAAGAAGGGCAACGACGACCTGCGCCGCGCGCTCGATTACGCCCTGACGGAACTCGCCCGGCGCGGTGTCTATACCGACATCTATCTCAAATATTTTCCGATCGGCTTTTATTGAGACCGATCAAAGATAGGTCTCGAGATCCTCGGCCGCGACCAGCGGCGGGCGCTCGATATCGAAAGCCGAAACGAACTGGCCCTGCTTATCCATCAGATAGATGATCGCGGTGTGATCCATCGCGTAGCTTTTGCCGTCAGCCGAGGGCTCTTTGCGCGCATAGACGCGATATTCCTTTTCGACCGCAGCGATCTGCGCCCGGGTGCCTGTAAGGCCGATGATGCGCGAATCGAAACTCGCCAGATATTGCTTCAACACCGGCGCGGTGTCGCGTTCGGGATCGACGGTGATGAACAGAACCTTGAGCGGCTTGTCCGGCCCCGCGGCCTTCAGCATTTGCGACAGCTGAAACAGCTCCGTCGGGCAAATGTCCGGACAATGCGTATAGCCGAAGAAGACCAGGAAGGGGTGGCCCTTGAAATCAGCGTCGGTGGCCTCGCCACCGTTCGATGAAGCAAGCCGGAACGGGCCGCCGATGGCGGCGACCGGCGCCCCGGTCTGCTTCGAAATCGTCATGAAAGTTCCGATCCCCACCCCGGCAAGGCCGATGAGAAGGATCGCGAAGGGGAGCAGAAGGCGGCGTGACATGGGTTCGAGCTAGCGGAAAACTCGGGCGAGAAAAAGTCTTATCATGCGGTCGTATGGCGCCGGCGGGCGGCAAATCTCCGCGGCCCATAACGTGATCGTGATGGCACCCGCGCCCGCAGATTGCCATAAACGTTATATTATTACATACTCCGTTCCGTCCACATGAGGTTCCCCACATGTCGTTCCCCCGCACGATCAAGGCGCATCGCGGCAAGCTCTCATTGCTTCTCTCTGTCGCCGGCCTGGCGCTGACACCGGCCTTGGCGCGGGCCGCGCCGGTTCCGGTCGTCGCCGCGGAAAATTTCTACGGCGATGTCGCCAAGCAGATCGGCGGCGCCGACGTCACTGTCACGAGCATCCTCAACAATCCCGATGAGGATCCGCATCTCTTCGAGGCGAGCCCTTCGGTGGCACGCGCCATTTCGGCGGCGAAGATCGTCGTCGCCAGCGGCGCCGATTACGACCCCTGGGTGCAGAAGCTGCTCGGCGCCGCCAACAACGCAGACCGCAAAACCATCGTCGTGGCCGACCTTGCCGGCAAGAAATCCGGCGACAATCCGCATATCTGGTACGACGTCGCTGTCATGGCCGCCTTCGCCAAGGCCTTCGCCGCCGATCTAGGCGCGATCGACCCGGCACATAAGGCCGATTACGACCAGCGGCTGGCGCAATTTGCACAATCATTGAAGCCCGTCCGCGCCAAGATTGCCGCGCTGCATGCCCGTCTCGCCGGCCGCGCCGTCACCGCGACGGAGCCGGTCTTCGGCTATATGCTCGATTCGCTCGGCCTTGCGAGCCGCAACCAGGGCTTCCAGATCGCGGTGATGAACAATACCGAGCCGAGCGCCGCCAACGTCGCCGCGTTCGAGGACGATTTGAAGGACCACAAAGTTGTCTTGTTAGTATATAACAGTCAGGCATCGGACCCGATCGCCGAGCGGATGGAGAAACTGGCGAAGCAATCGGGCGTGCCCGTCATCGGCGCGACCGAGACCCAACCGCTCGGCGTCACCTATCAGCAATGGATGTCGAACGAACTCGATGCGGTCGATCGTGCCCTGCCAAAGTAGAGGTTCATGAACGCCATCGAGCTGCGCGATGTGACCCTGGCCCTCGGCGGGCGCACCATCCTGGCAAATATCAGCCTGGACATTCCCGCCGGCCAATTCATCGGCGTTCTGGGGCCAAACGGCTCCGGCAAAACCACATTGATGCGGGCCATCCTCGGCCTGCTGGCGCCGAAGTCGGGCACGCTGCGCGTGCTCGGCGAGCCGGCGACGCGCGGCAATTCGAAAATCGGCTATCGCCCTCAGACGGCGAGCAACATGCCGATGCTCCGGATCAGCGGCTGGGATTTCGTCGCCAGCGTCGCCGATGGCTACCGCCTCGGCCTGCCGATCCTGAGCGCCGCCGCCCGCGCGCAGGTGCGTGAAGCGCTGGCGCGTGTCGGCGCCGAAAAGCTCGCCGCGCGTCCGCTCGGCGAACTCTCCGGCGGCGAGCGCCAGCGCCTGCTGCTGGCCCAGGCGCTGATCGGCGACCCCAAATTGCTGCTCCTCGACGAACCTTTGATCAGCCTCGATCCCCGCCGCCAGCACGAGGTCGTCGAATTGGTGAAAAACCTACAGCGCGAGCTTGCGATTACTGTGCTGTTCAGCGCGCATGAATTGAACCCGCTGCTCAATGCTATCGACCAGGTGCTCTATCTCGGCAACGGTCAGGCGGCGCTCGGCCCGGTCGAAGAGGTGATCACGCCGCCGGTCCTCTCCAAGCTCTATGGCTCGCCCATCGATGTCGTCCGCGTCCAGGGCCGCATTTTCGTGATGTCCGGCAGCCACGATGTCGAAGCCGACGCGCATCGGCACGAACATGGCCATTCCCACGGCGCGCATTCGCACGGCCCTTCTGCGCACGAGGACTCATCGCATGTTTGAATATGACTTCATGCGCAATGCCTTTGCCGCCGCGACCGTGGTCGCCATCGTTTCCGGCATCGTCGGCTATTTCCTCGTGCTGCGCGGGCAGACCTTCGCCGGCCATGCGCTTGCGCATGTCGGCTTCACCGGCGCGACCGGGGCCGTGCTGATCGGCGTTGCCCCGCTCTGGGGTCTCGTCGCGATGACGCTCGCCGCCGGCATTCTGATGGGCTTCATGGGCGAGCGGGTGGCGCAGCGGGACGTGGCGATCGGCCTGGTGCTCGCCTTCGCGCTGGCGCTCGGCCTCCTCTTCCTGCATTTCTTCACCAGTTTCGCGACCCATGCGACGGCACTGCTCTTCGGCAACGTGCTCGCGGTCGATCCCGCGACGGTCGTCGCGCTGGTCATCCTTGGCGGCCTGTGCCTCGGCACGCTGGCGCTCATCTCGCGGCCCTTGCTGTTCGCCAGCCTCCAGCCCGAACTCGCCGAGGCCAAGGGCGTCTCGCTGCAACTCTATGGCGTGATCTTCCTCGCCATCGTCGCCCTGGCAACGGCGGAATGTGCCCAGATCGTCGGCGTCCTGCTGGTCTTCGCCCTGATGGTCGGACCGGCGGCGGCCGCGCAAAAACTGGTGAACGGCGTCGCCGCCGGCGTCCTGCTCTCGGCGGGGCTGGCGCTCGTCGAAGCCTGGGGCGGCATCACCCTCGCCTATTACACCGATTGGCCGACGAGCTTCTGGATAACCGCGCTCAGCACGCTTATCTATGTCCTCGCCGCGGCGCCCCGCCAAATCCGCGCTGGCGCGCTTTCGGGCCAGATGGAATCATCTGGCCGATAGGAAATCGCGCCAAATCAAAATATTGGAGCAGACGGCCTGACCCCTATTCTCGCCACGATGCGAACTAGAGTCGGCGCCCTTGACCTAATCGATCCCTCCCGGAGCTTGGCATGGCCGAAAAAATTCCTGTCACCGTGCTCACCGGCTATCTCGGCGCCGGCAAGACAACGCTGCTCAACCGTATCCTGAGCGAGCCGCACGGCAAGAAATTCGCTGTCATCGTCAATGAATTCGGAGAGATCGGCATCGACAACGACCTCGTCGTCGGCGCCGATGAGGAAATCTTCGAGATGAACAACGGCTGCATCTGCTGCACGGTGCGCGGCGACCTGATCCGCATCATCGAAGGGCTGATGAAGCGCAAGGGCAAGTTCGACGCCATCATCGTCGAGACCACCGGCCTCGCCGATCCGGCCCCCGTGGCGCAGACCTTTTTCGTCGATGCCGACGTGCAGGAAGCGGCGCGGCTC
>JARLIV010000233.1 GCA_031291555.1 Methylovirgula sp.
CGCGCAGACGCGGATGATGGTCGCTTGCCGCGCCTATGGCCTGCGCCCGATCGACGGCCCGTTCGGCGATTTCTCCGACCCCGACGGCTAAAAGGCCGACGCCCGCCGCGCCGCCGTGCTTGGTTACGAGGGCAAATGGGCGATCCATCCCTCGCAGATCGATCTCGCCAACGAGGTCTTCACGCCGTCGGAAGCGGAAGTCACCAAGGCGCGCCGCGTGGTCGAGGCGATGCAACAGGCGGCCAAGGAAGGCAAGGGCGCCGTTTCGCTCGACGGCCGGCTGATCGACATCGCCTCGATCCGCATGGCCGAGGCGCTGCTCGCCAAAGCCAAGGCCGTGACCGGCTAAAAAGGGCCCAAAATCGCACTTGTTCCGGCGCGGAATCGCGCCGGAACCGGAGCATGATCGCTTTTGCGCACGATGCTCTAACGCGCCATAATGGCCGCATGACCAACTTTACACCCTATTCAGCTTTTTTCGGCGGCGCGTTGATCGGCCTCTCGGCCGTTCTGCTGATGCTCTTCAATGGCCGTCAGGCCGGCGTCAGCGGCATTCTTGGCGGGGCTCTCACCCTGCGCTCCAGCGAAACTCTTTGGCGGCTCGCCTTCATCGCCGGGCTTGTCGCGGCGCCGCTGCTCTATCGCGGCTTCGGCGGCGCCCTGCCGTTCACGATCACCCACACCGCGCCAGTGTTGATCGCCGGCGGCCTGCTCGTCGGCGTCGGCACGCGCATGGGCGGCGGCTGCACCAGCGGACATGGGGTCTGCGGGCTCGCGCGGCTGTCGCGACGCTCGCTCGTCGCGACGCTTACCTTCATGGCAGCAGGGATCGGCACCGTCTTCGTCGCCCGCCATCTACTTGGAGGCTGAGCGATGACGAGATTCACCGCCTTCCTCTGCGGCCTCATCTTCGGCCTCGGCCTCGTCATCGCGCAAATGTCCAACCCGGCGAAAGTGCTCAACTTCCTCGATGTCGCGGGACGCTGGGACCCGAGTCTCGCCCTGGTAATGGGCGGTGCGGTCATGATCGCCTTCATCGGCTACCGGCTCATCCGCCGGCCGCAGGTGCCCGTTTCGGACCCAGCGTTCGAGCCGCAGCCGACGGCACCGATCGACGCGCGGCTGATCGGCGGCGCAGCGCTCTTCGGAATCGGCTGGGGCCTCGTCGGCTTGTGCCCCGGCCCGGCGATCGTCGCGCTTGGCTTCGGCAGGTGGGAGGCGGCGCTCTTCGCCGCCGCCATGGCCGCAGGCATTGTGCTTTACGACCGCGTCTCGCGCCTGATCCTGCCCTCGGACAGCCCGGCGCCCGATTGCACCAACCCGGACGGCGTTCCCGGCCGCCTAGCCTCCGCACCTCGCCCGCGCTAGATGGCGTTTAGCTTGAATCAATCTAAACCCATGTCATGCGACCAATTCTCATGAGTTGAGCGCGATTTGCGCGAAAAAGCGCTATACACTTTTTCGTATCCCGCGCTGGAAGCGGGGCAGCAAGCGAGGAGGCTTTATGGCCGATCCCGAACCTGGCGAAGAGACGGGAGCAGTCCCGTCCAAGCCCGATTTTTCCGCCAATGCCGTGCGGCGCGAAGCGGCTGTCATCGCGGGCACGGCCGAGGATCTGACACCGCAAGAGTCGCATCAGGAGGCGCCGCACGAGACGGCGGAACCGTCGCAGCCCGTCGCCGAGGCGGCGCTTGCCTTCGGCGAAGGCGAGCCGGCCCCTGCCGCGGAGGCAAGCGAACCATCGGAGCCCGCGCCGGAAGACGCCGCCTCGGAGCCGCCTTCGTCTGAAACCCCGCCCCGCGAGGTTGAAACGAAGACGCGCCGTGGCGGTATTCTCGCCCCTGCGCTGCTGTCGCTCATCATCGGCGGCGCGGCGGGCTTCGGCGGCGCCTTTGCGCTGCGCCATCTCGATAATACCGACGCCGAAATCGATGCGCTAAGGGTACAGCTCGCGCATCTTGAGATGCAGCAACCCGATCTCGCCCGGCAGGACGCCCAGAACGAGGCGCTCGCCAACGCGCAGACCGCTCTCGCCAAACGCCTGGCGACCGCCGAGGCCGCGGCTAACGCAAATGCCGACGCCCTGACCGCCCTGCGCGCCGAGGTCGAAAAGCTCGCCGCGCGCAAACCCGCCGCGGCGGGCGGGGCGGCGCCGGACCTCGGCCCACTGACGCAGCAGGTCGCGGCCCTGCAAGACAAATTGACCGCACTCACAACACAAGTCGGCGATCTCTCCGGAAGCCTCGCGGCCCAGAAGAGCCAGGTCACCGCGACGCAGAACCTCGTCGCGCAGACCGCAGCGGCCCATGCCGACGATACCGCGATCGCCCTTATCGCCGGCAGCCTGTTGCGCAAGGCGGAAGCTGGCCTGCCCTTCACGGATGACCTTTCCGCCCTGGCGGCGCATGGCGCCGACAAGACAGCGCTCGCCAGCCTTGCGCCAAATGCGCAGAGCGGCGTTGCGACCAGTGGCGCGCTCGTCGCGCAATTTGCGGCCGAGACCGCCGCCATCCTTGCGACGGCACCGGCGCCGCACGCGACCGGCTTCCTCGATCGCTTGCTGAAAGACGCTGAAGGGCTCATACGCATCCGCAAGGTCGGTGAAGCGAGCGGCGACAGCCTTGCCGCGCGTGTGGCGCGCATCCAGAAGGCGCTCGACGCTGGCGCGGTCGAGACGGCCTATCAGCAATGGACGGCGCTGCCCGCCGCCGCGCAGCAGAAGTCCCAGGATTTCGGCACGGCGGCGAAACGGCGGCTCGATACGATTGCCGCGGCGCGCGCCATCGAGGCCGCGGCGCTTGCCAATCTCGGCAAGGCGAAATCTTGAGACCCACGCCTTCGCCACGGAAGCGCCAGCCCATCACGGCGCTTTTGCCTGCGCGAATCTGTGCCGGAGCGGGTTCCGGAAAAGTTGTGCGACTTTTCCGATGAGAACACGCTCCAACATTTTGAAGCAGCGCGATTTCCATCGGCCAGAGTTTCCATCTGGCCGGAAAGCGCGCTAGGCTCCCGCCGGGGCGCCGGCCTGTAGGACGAGTTTGCCGATGATCCGCGTTTTGATCTTCCTCTTGCTGCTCGCCGCCGCGGCGCTCGGCATTTCCTGGCTTGCCAACCACCCCGGCGAAATCTCGCTGACCTGGCAGGGCTATAATATCGAGACGACGGTCGCGGTCGCGACCGGCATCATCGCCGCGATAGCGCTGATCCTGGCGCTCGTCTTCGGCTTCTTCGGCTATCTATGGAACCTGCCCGTGCATCTGTCGCAGCGGGCCAAGCGGCGGCGCAAGGAAAAGGGCTATGCTGCCCTCTCGCGCGGCATGATCGCGGTCGGCGCCGGCGATGCGCAGCTCGCCCGCCGCTCCGCCGCTGAGGCCCGCAAGCATCTGGAGCAGGAGCCGCTGACCCTCCTGCTCGGCGCGCAGGCCGCGCAACTCTCGGGCGACCGCGCCGGCGCCGAAGCCGCCTTTCACAAATTGACCCAGGATGCGGCAACCAAACTGCTCGGCCTGCGCGGTCTGCACGTCGAGGCGCAGCGGCGCGGCGACCCGGAGGCGGCGCTCCATTTCGCGGAGGAGGCGCATAGAATCGCCCCGCTCGCCTGGTCGAGCAAGACGGTTCTCGACCACCGCGCCG
>JARLIV010000234.1 GCA_031291555.1 Methylovirgula sp.
AACCCGCAGGGCGTGCGCATCGAGCGCGCGCTCGCCGGGGTCAAGATGCGGCTCGCCATCCCGATCGCGGCGTATCGCGGCGTCGTCCTGAGCCGCGAGGACAAGCTCGAGCGGCAATTCTATCGCCTCAGCCTGGACCACAGCGACGCCGATCTTTCGGTGACGCTGGCGCGCGCGAACGACATTGCCGTGCTCGTCGACCAATGGAGCAATTGGGCGCGATTCTTCGCCATGCCGGCGCTGCTCGCCGAGAATATCGGCACGCCGCCCGCACGGCGCGCGATGCGACGCCCGAGTCGGCGACGCACTCTCGTCCGCGCCAAGCGCCCCCGGGCCCGTACGCGCGGCCGCGCCGCGCGCCTTGCCTGCGCCCCGAAAATCATCTCGGCCGAACGCGAATTGTTCTCGCGCGAATAGAACATGCTCAGCTAAAAAATCTAAGGCGCTCAAACCTGCCGATAGCTGCGGTGCATATAAAGCAGAGCTTCGCTCTGCGGCGCGATCTCCACCGCTTCCACCTGCCCGATCAGGATCAGATGCGTCGAGATTTCCCGGCTCTCGATGAGGCGGCAATCGAACGCGGCCAGCGCCGAAGCCAGCACCGGTGCGCCGGTGGTGAGCGTCCGCCACGTCGCGGCGGCGAAGCGCTCTTCGAAGCTGTGCCCCGTGCGGCCAGCGAAAATGTCGGACAGCTCCTGATCGGCGCTCGCCAGCGTGTTGACGCAGAAGACGCCGTTTTCCAGCAGCAGCGGCGCGGCCCGCGAAGATTTGTTGAGACAAAACAGCATTGTCGGCGGCTCAGCTGTCACCGAAGTGACAGCATTGGCGGTGATGCCGGCCGGGCCCGCAGGGCCGCCCGTCGTCACGATATGAACCGCAGAGCCCACGCGGCTCATCGCCTCGCGGAAATGTTCCGGCTTAACGGAAAACCTGTCATGAATAACCGCGCCCATATGCTCGCTTCCGCCCCTCCCGGGCCAAGCCGCCCCGGACCGGGCGGCGTTCAACTAGATAAATAACTACACCAAATCAATAAACAAAGGCCAAGGCTCATGCCGGGAGAGTCCAGGGAATGCTGATGAAAGCCCTTGTCCAAGGCCTTTTGACCCTGCTTCTGATCTCGCCGCCCGCTTTTGCCGAGGTCCGCATCGGCGTTGCCGCGCCGCTCAGCGGGCCGGACGCCGTCTTCGGCGCCGAATTGCGCAACGGCGCCGAACAGGCGATTGCCGACATCAATGCCGCAGGCGGCGTGCGCCGCCAGAAGCTCGTCATCGTCGCCGCCGATGACCGCGGCGAGCTGAAACAAGCGCTTGGCATCGCTAATCGCTTCGTCGCGGAGAAAATTTCTCTCGTCGTCGGGCATTTCCAATCGAGCCTGACGCTCGCCGCCTCGGAAATCTATGCCAACCATTCCGTTCTCGATATCACCCCCTCAGCGACCAATCCGCAGATCACCGAGCGCGGGCTCGACCTGATGTTCCGCACTTGCGGGCGCGACGACCAGCAGAGCGCCGTCGCCGCCGCATTCCTGGCCGGGCGGAAGGAAAAGCGGATCGCGATCGTCTACGACAACACCGCCTATGGGAAAAAGCGCGCCGACGATCTGCGCGCTCGGCTGGCAAACGCTGGGATCGCGGACGTGCTCTATGCCGGTATCGACAAGGACGCGGACGACACCAAGCTCGTCAGCCGGATCAAGGCTGCGGCAGCCGAAATTGTTTATTGGAGCGGCGATGGCAGCGATGCGGGCCGGCTCGTCAAGGAGATGCGGACCGAGGGCGTGCGGGCGCTGTTCATGGGCAGCGATTCCCTTGCGTCAGACGAATTTGCGCTGGCGGGCGGCGCTGCGGTTGAAGGCACGCGGATGACCTTCCCGCTCGATCCACGTCGGCGCCCCGAGGCGGCGGCCGTGCTCAAGGAATTCAAGGCGCGCGGCATCGATCCGGAGGTTTTCACGCTCTATGCCTATGCCGCCGTGCAAGTGCTGGCCGGGGCGGCGGACGCGGCGGGAACATTCGATCCCACTGTAATGGCCAAGGCGATCCATGCCGGTCAGCCGTTCAAGACGGTGCTCGGCCCGCTCACTTACAATGCCAAGGGCGATCTCACGACACCGGATTATACGATCTATATCTGGAAGCGCGGCTACGAAGATCAACTCGAATATGACGAAAGCCGGACCCAATGAGTCAACCGAGATGAGAGAGGCCGGGAAACATCTGTAGCAGCCAGAAGGACACGTTCTGCATCGTGCCGGTGAGGAAGGCGACGCCCGTCGCGATGAGCAGAATACCGACGATGCGCTCGACCGTGCCGAAATGCCCGCGGAATCTTTTCAGGAAGCCGAGGAACGGCTCCAGCGCCGCCGCCGCCAGCAGGAAGGGGATGCCGAGGCCGAAGGAATAGACCGCGAGCAGGCCCGCGCCCCGCGCCGCCGTCTCCTCCGAGGCGGCGATCGCCAGAATGGCGGCGAGGATCGGCCCGATGCAGGGCGTCCAGCCGAAGGCGAAGGCGAGCCCCATGACATAGGCGCCCCAGAGGCCGAGCGGCTTCTGCACATCGATCCGCTTTTCGCGATAGAGCACGCCGATCCGGAAAAGCCCGAGAAAATGCAGGCCCATGGCGATGATCGCGAGGCCGGCGAGGAGCGATAGCGTGGCAATATGCGTGCGCAGGATCTGCCCGAAGAACGAGGCGGTCGCGCCGAGCGACACGAAAACCGTCGAAAAACCGGCAACGAAGAGGATGGCGGCGAGGAAGATATCGCGCCGGGCGCGGGCGACCTTCTGCGTCGCGACATCTTCAATCGTCGTGCCCGCGATGAAGGTGAGATAGGGCGGAACCAGCGGCAAAACGCAGGGGCTGAGGAAGGAGAGAAGCCCGGCCGCCGCAGCCGCGGAAAGCGTGACATCATTTGCCATTGGCAAGTCTCTTAGACTGAAAAAAGGGGCGAGGGAAAGCCGGGCGCATCACACTCGCTTGACGCGTTTCCCGGCGGGAATCAAGGTTAACCCCCCGTTCAGCGCCGGGGCCGCAGCTTTCCGGCAAGACATTCCTCTCCGGAATCGTTATGGAAGGCGAGCCATTGAAGACCATGCCGAGCCATAGCCTCC
>JARLIV010000235.1 GCA_031291555.1 Methylovirgula sp.
ACTGTCTCATCGGCGCGCCTCGGTACCGGAAGCTGGAAGCCAACTCGCTCGGTCGGCCGGTCGCTGAGCCGACTCGTGAAATCGGCCCGGGAAGCCAGCTCCAATTCCGCTGCAGTGTGTTCACCACCCGTGTCCGCAGACTTCGCGCCGACGAGCTGAGCGGTCGAGCAGTTCGGGTTTGCGATAATATACTTGGAGACGAATCCGCGGGCCGCGTCGGCGTTGACCTCGGGCACGACGAGCGGCACCTCCGGGTCCATGCGCCAGGCGGAGGAATTGTCGATCACGACGCAGCCCTGGCGGCCGATCTTCGGCGACCATTCCTTCGAGATCGCGCCGCCGGCCGACATCAGGCAGAGGTCGGTGCCGGAGAAATCGTAATTCTCCAGCGCTTTGCAGACGAGCGTCTTGTCGCCATAGGACACGTCCGTCCCGATCGAGCGCGAGGAGGCGAGCGCGACGACCTCATCGGCCGGGAACCGACGCTCGGCGAGAATATCGAGCATCTCGCGCCCGACATTGCCGGTGGCGCCGACGACGGCGACCTTGAAACCCATTTTCTTCTCCTTTGCGGCCGGGCGGGACGGCAAAATGTAATGCGGCTTTCCGCGCGCGTCCCGCTCGCAAGCCTGAAAACCCGCGGCGCCGCTGCCATAACAAAGATCGGGCGAAAAATCACGCGCGCAAGAGCCTTCAGCGCGGCCGCGAGAAACATCGGCGCGTAAAGCCTCTATTCCTGGCGCCTCGTGTTTTCTTCACGCGAACCGGCCTCCACTTCGCTTGAAAACACTCTGTTGACCCTATCCGCAGAAGCGTCCGGCCCGGTAACCGGCCGCAAGCCTTGCGATGCGAGGCTGTTTCCGCCTCTCGCGAGGCGGGGAATGCCATGCAGGTGATGCTCGACGATATCAGGCCGACCCGGCGGCTCGAACAGCCGCGGCTACGCAAGCGCAAGCGCGGCGTTTCGGTCCGCACCGCGGCGATCGTCGCCATCCTCTTCGCCGCCGCCCTGGTGCTGATCTCCGGCCGCGATCCGGTGTCGGGTCCGCCCGAGACCCAGATCGTCACCGCGCCCCCGCCGGAATGGGTCGATATCGCCCATCCACTCGCGCTTTTCGACCTCCCCGCGCCGCAGTTCGCCCATCTGCCGCAAAGTTATGCCGCCCGGCGCAATAGGCTCGGCGGCCGGCAGGATAGTCTCACCTTCGGCCAGCTCGACGGCGGCGATGCCTTTTTCCGCCTGACGCTCTACCGCGTCGGGCGCGAGGCCGCGCCGGATGTGCCACTCTTCGTCGATTTGGTCCGGCTCGGGGCGTCCATCGATCTTGCCGTCACCCGCAGCACCAATCCGGCGAATTTGCCGACCCGGTTCGGGCCGTTCGAAACGGCGGACATCGACCTCGCCGCCGGCGCGGCGGCGCCGGTGCCCTGTCTTGGCTTTCGTGGCGCCGGGCTTGGTGGCAGCTTTCGGCTGAGCGGCTTCGCCTGTGGCAGCAAGGCCCTGCCGATGTCGCGGCCGCCGCTCGCTTGCCTCATCGATCGGCTTGAACTTGACGGTGGCGACGACCCGGCCCTGGTCCGCTATTTCGCCCAGTCCGAGATGAATCGCGACGGCGCCTGTGCCGGGACGGCGCTTGCTCCAGACCCGGTCAAGGCGAGTTGGATCGATCAAGATGATGCGCCGCCGCCACTCCGGCTGCGAAAAATGCGCTGAATCGGCTTTTGGTCGCGCGTTATGTGCTTTGTCATTCGCCCCAGGGCAAAAGCCCGGCTAAAATAACGCGCCAGGGTATGGCCCGCCGAATCGGGCGGCCGTCGACCGCGGCGGAAGGAAAGTTCATTCATGCGTCCGATTTCGATGTTCCTGCTGACCGCGGCCGTTTTCGGCGCCGGCGCCCTCGCCTCTGCGCCCGGCGCTTTGGCGGCGCATAAGCATCATCACCATCCCGCCGTCGTCTATTCCAGCGAACAGCCGCCGCTGACGGTCAATAAGCGCAGCTGGCTCGATCCGGGCAATGTCGTGCCGCAGGGGTCGGAAGAGAATTACGTCACCACCAGCACGGGCTTCAACCAGACGCCGGATGAGACCTATTTCCCCTCGCGCTTCCACGAGGATTTTCTGCCCCGGCCGCTTTATCCGACAGGCCGGCCGGAGCCGCTGGTCGAGTTCTGGACGCCGGCCTATCCGCCCTATCCGTAAGCGCGCGGCACCGGAGTCATCCGCCGAAATCGAAATGTGCCAGCACCGGCACATGGTCCGAAGGCCGCTCCCAGCCGCGGCTCTCGCGTAAGACCTTCATGCCGGTCAGCGCCGGCGCCAGGCTTTGGCTCGTCCAGATATGGTCGAGCCGGCGGCCCTTATCGGCCTTGGCCCAGTCGGGCGAGCGATAGCTCCACCACGTATAAAGCCGCTCTTCGACTGGCACATAGCGGCGCAGCGCATCGACCCAGGGGCCGGCGGCAAAGACCCGGCCGAGCTTTTCGACCTCGACCGGCGTGTGGCTCACCACTCTCAGCAGCGCCTTGTGGTTCCAGACATCGGTTTCGAGCGGCGCGATATTGAGATCGCCGACCATCACCGCGTCGCCGCTGGCAACGCCGTCCGCCGCGATCCAGGCCGCCATTTCGTCGAGGAAGGCGAGCTTATGCGCGAATTTCGGATTGATCTCGGGGTCTGGCTCGTCGCCGCCCGCCGGAACGTAGAAATTATGCAGGGTAAAAGCACGCAGATCCGTCGGCGCCAGGGTCACGCTGATGTGCCGCGCATCGCCCTTGTCGCAGAACGGCCGCCGGTCGATGATTCCGAACGGGATTTTCGAGACGATGGCGACGCCGTGATAGCCCTTCTGGCCGTTGATGGCGATGTGCTCATAGCCCCATTTGCGGAAGGCGCCCGCGGGAAATTCGCTGTCGCGGCACTTCGTCTCTTGCAGGCAGAGAACGTCCGGCGCGTAGACGGCGAGGAATTTGCCGACGAGGTCAATGCGCAGGCGGACGGAATTGATATTCCAGGTGGCGAGGGTGAAGGGCAATTTGGACTCGGGAAAGGGATTTCACCCGATTGAACATGCGCGCCCTTGGCCAGCAAGAAAAGCCTCGCTCGGGTCACAGGTTTTTGTGCCTCGCGTGCGCAAAAAATTAGGGCGCCCGACCGAGATCGGACGCCCCGTGGAGCGACACTGTGCCGGGAGGGGTTCCGGCGAAGCCAGCAGGACCGAACGGGGGGAATTCGTCTGGCCGGCCATGTCACTCTCCGGGAATGAGATAGGTTCGGCCAAAACCGCCCGCAAGAGCGGCCCGCAAAAATTACCGATTGTTAAGCTGGCCTGTCCAGAAAAGCGAAAGCTTTTCAATAAACTGCGCTAATTGCCCTGGTTCAGGAAGCGGCTGCTCGAACTGTCGAGCCGGTTGGAATGGATCTGGAAAACGGAAGGATCTGGTGGGGTCTTTAGATCGACATTGAACAGCGACACGAGCGTCTCGTTGCCCTGCGGATCGGTGACTTCCCACTGCTTCAGCGCGAAAGTCGCGGGATCGAACATCAGCTTGATGCGCGAGGTGCCGCCGAAGGTCTCCTTGTCGACGACCGTGATCGTCACATTGTCCGGGTCGCTGGTGACGTCCTGGACCGACACGTCGCGAACGAGGTCGATCTTGTCCTTGAGCAGGAATTTCAGCGGCGTCTGCCAGATGAAATAGAAATCCTGCGTCGCCATCTTGCGGTCGACCACCGCGACGGTCAGGCCGTCGGCGACAATGTCGAGCGTCGCAGGCTCGGCATATTCGAAGCGCAGTTTGCCCGGCTTCTGCACATAGACTTTGCCTTCCGAGCGCCGGTCGCCGCTGATCTGGACGAAATCGCCGATCATCGTGCGCGTCGAGTTGAAATAATCATCCGCCTTCTGGATCGCGACATTGGGGTCGATCGGCTGAAAGGGCTGCGCCGGAGCCGGGGCCGGCGTAGCGGCGGCGGCGGGCGGATTGGCGGGCGGACTGGCCGGCGTTGGCGTCGGCGTCGGCGCGATCTCGACGGGGCGCGGCTTCGGCAACGGTGCTGCGGCGGGATCGGCGAGAGCGGCCGCCGGCAGGACCAAGGCCGCGACGAGAAGCAACCCGGAAACGCCCGCGCGGTCAAAAATAGTCATCGACATACATCTCGCCTTTCGCGCCCGGCGCTGATTCGCTCTGACGGAGATTTATAGCACGGGTCAGCCGCATCCAGCGCGGCCGCGCCGCCAGTCAATCCGGCCGTGCCTTGATTTCAGCGAGCGGTAACGGGGCGATGTGGCGGCAATAGGACAGTCTAAGGAACGCCTTTGCCCTAATAATCGGCACTGGGCTCGAAGGCGCCGCGGTCGATGCCGCCGCCGACCAGGATGGTGCGCTTGCCGGAATGGTTCGGGGGGCTGACGACGCCCTCCTTCTCCATCCGCTCGACCAGTGAGGCGGCCTTGTTGTAGCCGACCGAAAGGCGGCGCTGCACATAGCTCGTCGAACATTTCTTGTCGCGCAGGACGATGGCGACGGCGCGGTCGTAGAGATCGCCGCCTTCCTCGCCCTCCGCGCCGGTCGGGAAGCCTTCACCGTCCTCGTCCTGCGGCTCATCCTCGATCGTAATGGCGTCGAGATATTCCGGCGTGCCCTGGCTCTTCAGATGTGCCACGATCTTCTCGACTTCGCCGTCGGAAACGAAGGGGCCGTGGACGCGGATGATGCGGCCGCCGCCCGCCATGTAGAGCATGTCGCCCTGGCCGAGCAATTGCTCGGCGCCCTGCTCGCCGAGAATGGTGCGGCTGTCGATCTTCGAAGTCACCTGGAAGGAGACGCGGGTCGGGAAATTCGCCTTGATCGTGCCGGTGATGACATCGACCGAGGGGCGCTGCGTCGCCATGATGAGATGGATGCCGGCCGCGCGCGCCATTTGCGCGAGCCTCTGGATCGCGCCTTCGATATCCTTGCCAGCGACCATCATCAGGTCGGCCATTTCATCGACGATAATGACGATATAGGGCAGGGGGGAAAGTTCCATTTCCTCCTGCTCGTAGACTGCCTCGCCGGTTTCGCGGTCGAAGCCCGTCTGCACCGTGCGGGTAATGGTCTGGCCCTTGGCGGCGGCCTCGGCGATCTTGGCGTTGAAGCCGTCGATATTGCGCACGCCGAGCTTCGACATTTTCTTGTAGCGGTCTTCCATCTCGCGCACTGCCCATTTGAGCGCGACGACGGCCTTCTTCGGGTCGGTGACGACCGGGGTCAAAAGATGCGGGATGCCGTCATAGACGGAAAGCTCGAGCATCTTGGGATCGACCATGATGAGCCGGCACTGGTCCGGCCGCAGCCGATAGAGTAGCGACAGGATCATCGTATTGATGGCGACGGATTTGCCGGAGCCCGTGGTGCCGGCGACGAGCAGACGCGGCATGCGGGCGAGATCGACGATGATCGGCTCGCCGCCGATCGTCTTGCCGAGGCCGATGGCGAGGCTGTACTTCGTGTTCTCAAAATCCTGCGACGCGAGAAGCTCGCGCAGGAAAACGGTCTCGCGGCGCTGGTTCGGCAGTTCGATGCCGATCACATTGCGGCCCTGCACGACGGCGACGCGGGCCGAGACGGCCGACATCGAGCGGGCGATGTCGTCGGCGAGACCGATGACGCGCGCCGACTTGATGCCGGGGGCGGGTTCGAGCTCGTAGAGCGTCACCACCGGCCCCGGCCGCACGTTGATAATCTCGCCCTTGACGCCGAAATCGTCGAGCACGCCTTCGAGCAGGCGGGCGTTCTGCTGCAAGGCCTCCTCGGAGACGCGCGTCGCGGCGCCGCGCTTGGGCTCGCTCAGCATTAGCAGCGGCGGCAGCTGATATTTAGACTTGCTCAGCTTGTCGAGCATCGAGGGTTGAATTTCGCGCTGCAGGCGCTGGCCGCTCTTGAGGCTGCCCGTGCCGGGGGTGACGCGGCTGCGGCCCGCAGGCAACGGCGGCGCCATGGCGCCCGCCTCGGCTTCCGCAGCCTGTTGCGCGGCGGCACGGGCGGCCGGGGGCGCGTAGGCAGAGGGCTCGAAGCCGAGGTCGAAATTCGGGTCTTCGCGCAAATGCCGTTGATCGAGCGAGGCGCTGACGCGCCGGGCCGCAGCCTGCCAGGGGGCGAGGCTCGGCCGCGTCTCGCGCCGCTTGGCCAGCATCCGCGCAAGACCCGCTTTCGCGGACAACAAGCCGTGAATCATGCCGCCGACCGCGACCAGGGCAAAGCCCGGCTCGCCGGCGAGGTCTTCCTCCTCGCCGCCGCGCTTGCGCTTGACCGGCGTCGGCTCTTCATCCTCGTCGTCGAGATAGGCCTCGGGCTTCGTCGGGCCGACCGCGGCGGCGAGCCCCAGGATCGCCACAGCCGCGAAGACCACGGCGAGGATCAGCATGGTCATGCCATGGGCACCGAAAATGTGCTTGGGGATGAAAAGAAAGGCATCGCCCAGGACGCCGCCGAGGCCGGTCGGCAAAGGCCAGCGGCTCGTCACTGGCAGAACGGCGGCAAAACCGGCCGCCGCAACGCTGCCGATCAGCCAGAAGAGGACGCGCCAACCGGCGCGGTCGAGCCGCCGCGTCCGCAACAGCCGCCAGCCCCAGATCGCCGGCGGGCCCAGCAGCGCCAGCGCGGCGAGCCCCAGCATCTGCATGAAGAGGTCGGCGGTAATGGCACCGGGGACGGCAAGGAGGTTGTGAACCGGGGCGCCGGTGGCGTGGTTGAGGCTCGGATCCTGGACCGACCAGGTGAGCAGCGCCAGGGCGAGGGCGCCAGTGCCGGCGACCAGCGCCAGCCCGGCGATTTCGGCCGCGCGCCGCGCCGCAAAAAGGCGGAGCGGGTCCGGGATGTGGTCCAAGGCCGTGAAACTGGTCGTCGTACGCATCAAGGTGAACTGGCCCCGGTCCAACGCGCCGGGCCGCGATACGTGATCCGCGCCCGCACCCCTAGCCTAAAGAGACGTGGTTAAAGGCGGGTTTAAGCCGGAGCCGCGCATAAAAAAGGGGCTCCCGTAGGAGCCCCAGGTTTTTCCAGCGGGGAGGTGCCGGATGTTTACTGCACAACCTCGCCATGCAGGGCGAGATCGAGACCGTCGCGTTCCACCTCGGGGGTGACCCGAAGCCCGATCGTGGCCTTGATCACGAACAGGATGATCGAGGTGACGATGACATCGTATGCAATGACGACGCCAACGCCGATCAGCTGGTTGACCACCTGGCCGGGGTTGCCTTCGATCAGGCCGGGCGTGCCGCCGTACTGATTGATGGCGAAGACGCCGGTCAGGATCGCGCCGAGGGCGCCGCCGCAGGCATGGACGCCGAAGCAGTCAAGCGCGTCGTCGTAGCCGATCCAGCCCTTCACGAAGGTCACCGTGAAGTAGCAGAAGATGCCCACGGCAATACCGATCCAGATCGAACCGGCGGGGCCGACGAAGCCCGAGGCCGGCGTGATCGCGACGAGGCCCGCGACCGCACCCGAGCAGATGCCGACGACGGTCGGCTTGCCGCGATGCGCCCATTCGACGAACATCCAGGTAAGGGCCGCGACGGCGGTGGCGATCTGCGTCACCGTCATGGCCATACCGGCGACGACGCCAGCAGAGACCGCCGAACCGGCATTGAAGCCGAACCAGCCGACCCACAGAAGCGAGGCGCCGATGAAGGTCAGGATGACGTTGTGCGCCGGGCCAGTGTCATGCCGCTTGCCGAGGAACAGGGCACACATCAAACCGGCAACACCGGAGTTGATGTGAACGACCGTACCGCCGGCATAGTCGAGGACGTGGACCCAGGCCTTCGGGTTGCCGTTGGAGAGAAGACCATCCGGACCCCAGACCCAGTGCGCGATCGGCGCGTAGACGAAGATCGCCCACAGCGTCATGAAGATGACCATGGCCGAGAATTTCATGCGCTCGGCGAAGGCGCCGGCGATGAGGGCCGGGGTGATGATCGCGAAGGTCATCTGGAACGCCATATAGACCGTTTCCGGAATCGTCGGCGCCAGCGGGTTCGGATTGCCGGTGTTGTTCGAGACGTCGCTCAAGATACCTTGCAGGAAGGCACGCGTTGTTCCGCCGATGAATGCCGAGCCGGGTGTGAATGCCAGGCTGTAGGTGATCGCGGCGAAGACGAACGTGACAATGCAGGTGATCGCGAAGCTGGTCATCACCGTGTCGACGACGTTCTTCTTGCGGACCATGCCGCCGTAGAAAAGGCCGAGGCCGGGCACGGTCATCATCAGCACGAGCGCCATGGAGGTCAGCATCCAGGCCGTGTCGCCGCTATTCGGCGTACAGACGGTCAGATGATTGGCGTCGCAGGCCGGTGGCGGCGGCGGGGTCGCCGGCGCGGGCGGGGTTGCGGGCTTGGGTGCCGCAGCGGCGGGAGCTGCGGCAGGGGCCGGCGTTTGGGCATGCGCGCTTTCGAAAGCGGCAAGGTTTACGGAAAAGAGGACGCCCAAAACCAAAGCGGCAAGCGCCAGCCGCGAAGGCTTTTTACACGCTTCCCAAGCCGAGGTAAGGCCCGCCCTCAGTGACGGAATCAATTTCATCTCGTTACTCCTGCTAATCTCGGTTGAGCATTAGATGGCGTCGGCGCCCTTTTCGCCGGTCCGGATGCGCACGACTTCGTCGAGCGGGCTGACGAAGATTTTGCCGTCGCCGATCTCCCCGGTCCGCGCCGCGGAGGTGATCGCCGCGATCGTCCGGTCGACGAGCTCGGCGCCAATGGCGACTTCGACTTTCAACTTGGGAAGGAAGTTCACGGCATATTCGGCACCACGGTAGATTTCCGTGTGGCCCTTCTGACGCCCGTACCCTTTGACCTCGCTCACGGTCATGCCATGCACGCCGAGCGTTGTGAGCGCGTCTCTAACCTCATCGAGCTTGAACGGTTTGATGATGGCCGTCACAATTTTCATTTTATCCTCCAGTGAGCGCAGGTCCGGATCACACACATTCGGGCAGCAGGACTATTCTCCTCATCCGCGCGTGCCACGGAAGCCCGAGGCACGACACGGCCGCGATAGAACTCGCTTTGATCTGTCCTGCTGACCGATACGCGAGAATAGCGAACCGGATCGCTGCAATCGTGACCATGCCCCCATACTCATCACGCGGAGTGGGCGTAGACGGCCATGGTCAAGACGGCTGAAAGCAAGGCATGGGCCAGGAAGGGCCGATTCACCGGGCCAAAAGCGATTTGATCCCTTTAGCGCGGCTGCGGCGCAGCTTTTGGGGG
>JARLIV010000041.1 GCA_031291555.1 Methylovirgula sp.
GCGGAATCGGCCAAGCTCATCACCTCCGACATCGACGAGCGCGACCGTCAGTTCATCGAGCCCGACAGCCGCACGGCCGAAGGCTTCTTCCGGCTGAAGCCCGGCACCGGTCTCGACCATTGTATCGCGCGCGGTATGGCCTATGCCGAAGTCGCCGACGTTCTGTGGTGGGAGACTTCGCATCCGGACCTCAACGACGCCCGCAAGTTCGCCGAGGCGGTGCACAAGAAGTATCCGGGCAAGCTGCTCGCCTACAATTGCTCGCCGTCGTTCAACTGGCGCGCCAAGCTCGATGACGCCACGATCGCCAAGTACCAGCGCGAACTGGGCGCCATGGGCTACAAGTTCCAGTTCGTGACCCTCGCCGGCTTCCACGCGCTGAACCTGTCCATGTTCGACTTGGCCGACGGTTATCGCGACCACGGCATGGCGGCCTACACCAAGCTGCAGCAGGCGGAATTCGACGCCGAGCCGCGCGGCTATTCGGCGACCCGCCACCAGCGCGAGGTCGGCACCGGCTATTTTGACGCCGTGGCCGAAGTCCTCTCGGGTGGCAAGTCCTCGACGACGGCGCTCGCCGATTCGACCGAGGCCGCTCAGTTCCACAGCGCCAAGAAGGCCCATGCGGCCGAGTAAGGCCAAGGCACTTCGGCCACAAGTTCGCTTGTGAGCCGAGCCTGAAAAGGTTATAGGGGCGCCTTCCGCCTGAAGGCGCCCCTATTTCTTGCGGCGAGCCCTGGGCTGCCGCCTCGACAAATCTGGATTTTGACGATGAAAACCGAAGGTCATCCGAACTATCACTACATCAGGGTCGTCACGACGGACGGCAGCGAGTTTTACACCCGCTCCACCTATGGCGAGGAAGGCGCGACGCTGAACCTCGACATCGACCCGAAGACGCATCCCGCTTGGACCGGCGGCTCGCAGCATCTGCTTGATCGCGGCGGCCGGCTGACGCGCTTCAACTCGCGCTTCGGCAATCTCGGCATCGGCGGCAAGAAGTAGGGATTTCCCCTCCCCGCTTGGGGAGGGCTATGCGCTCCGAAACGCGGAGCGCTTATTCGCCGGTCACGAATGCGGCTCGCAGCAATTCGAGCTGCGGCTCCAGCGGGCGCATTTGCTGGACCGGTGGCGCGCTCTCCTCAGCCGGCTGGTAGATCACCCGATCGAGATGCAGGATCCGGCTCTGCAGGCGCAGGGAGCGATCCACAATAGCATTGAGCTTCGCCGGCAGTTTCGCGAGCACGTCCGGGCTTGTCGTCGACTGCTGCTCACTGAGGCGCACCTTGCGCTTTTCCGAGGCCGCCTCGCTCTGAGTCAGTTCGCCCTCGTTGACCGCCCGCTGCAGCAAAAGCCAGGATGCCGCCTGCATCAGGCGCGTCGTGAGCCGCATGCTTTCCGTCGCATAGGCGAGCGCAGCGAGACGGGGCAATTTCTTCGCCTCTTCGCGCCCGTCGCCGTCGAGATAATTGGCGGTTTCCTCGACCAGCGCCATGCCATCGCGAAACAGGGCTTTGAAAGAGTCCGACGCCACCAATTTGTTGGCGAAGGAAACCGCGGCTTCTTGCTCGTGACCCAACAATTGAACCATGCGACCGTTACACTCTCACTCTTCCGTTCGCGGCTTTGTCCGCGCGGCGGATACTAGGGGCTTTGTCCGCCCCGCGGGCATTAAGTTTTAAGTAAGGTTAACCGACTGAAGTCGGCCCTGCCCGCGAAAAAAGAGCCGCCGAAGGCGGCTCTGGAAGTGGGGTGTTTGGGGAGGGAGAAGCCGCGGCCAGAGGCCCTCGGCTCAAGCCGGTTCGGCACCGGCGAATCGATGCTAGAAGCTAAAATTCTAATAAAGGGTTAACGATTGCCCCGGCCAGCGGTCGCAACCGGCGGTCTTCAACGCGCCGACTTGAAAAAGGCAGCCGCGCCGGCCAGGCTCGCCTCCTTGGCAGCCTGCGCGGCCTCGAGCCGGGCGATCTCCGCCTTCAGCGTGGCGATACGCAGGCCCAATTCCTCGATCGACAAATCATGGAGGGGCTGACCCACTACATGCTCGGGCGCCTTCTTCGGCGGCGCGAACGGATCGTCATCGTCACGGCTCATGCCAGACCCTCCCTCGGCAGTTCGCCCGGTCGCGGAAAGCCCGGGGCGCAATTTCGCGCGGGCGCGATTATATCAGCCTCGTGGCCGATATGGCGCGCATTGCTTTGCGCCGCCGGGTCGCTTAGAAAAGGCCGATTCCCCCAAAACGGACATTAAGCTGCGGCATTCAGGCTGCGCTTAAGTTTGTCCGGCCGCGTGCAGACGCGGACGCCCCTGTTTCCGGTTTTGGCCGCCGCGCCGCCGTTCGCGCTCCGGCGCCGCCGAGACCCAAAGGAGATGATGATGACCGACGCCCCGCTGATGCCCAAAGCGACCGCCGTATGGCTCGTCGAAAATACCTCGCTCAGCTTCGACCAGATCGCCGATTTCTGTAAATTGCATCCGCTGGAAGTGAAGGGCATCGCCGACGGCGAGGTCGCGGCCGGCATTAAGGGCCATGATCCGATCACCTCCGGCCAATTGACCCGCGAGGAAATCGCCGCTGGCGAGGAGGACCCAACGCATCACCTGCAGCTCGCCCATTCCAAGGTGCGGCTGCCGGAGATCAAGCGCGCCCGCGGCCCGCGCTATACGCCCCTCTCCCGCCGCCAGGACCGGCCGAACGCCATCCTCTGGCTGCTGCGCAACCATCCCGAGCTGAAGGACGCGCAGATCATGCGCCTCGTCGGCACGACCAAGACGACGCTGCAGGCGATCCGCAACCGCACGCATTGGAATTCCGCGGCGCTGACGCCGATGGACCCGGTCACCCTCGGCCTCTGTTCGCAGATGGACCTCGATTTCGAGGTCAACCGCGCCGCCAAGGAGCGCCCGCCGGTGGAGGAGGA
>JARLIV010000236.1 GCA_031291555.1 Methylovirgula sp.
TGCTTGGCGTCCGCGCTGCCGCGCTTGGCCGCCTTGCTGAATTTCTTCGAAATCATCTCCCGCTTCAGCCGCGAGATATGGTCGATGAAGAGGACGCCGTTCAGATGGTCGATCTCATGCTGGAGACAGGTGGCGAGAATGCCCTCCGCCTCGATCTCCTGGTGCCTGTTGTCGCTGTCGAGATAGCCGACCCGGATCCGCGCCGGGCGCTCGACCTCCTCGTAGATCTCGGGGATGGAGAGGCAGCCCTCGTTGTAGGTTGAAAGCTCCTCCGACGCCCAGAGGATTTCCGGATTGGCGAAGACCATGGGGTTGGCGCTCGCCTCTTCGTCCTGCCGCTTGGCGACGTCGAGCACCAGCACGCGCTTCATCTCGCCGATCTGCGTTGCCGCAAGGCCGATGCCTGGAGCGGCGTACATCGTCTCCAACATGTCATCCATCAGCGCGCGAATCTCGTCGTCGACAGCGACGATGGGCGCGGCTTTCTGGCGAAGCCGTTTGTCGGGGAGAATCAGGATCGGTCTCAGGGCCATGGGAGCAGTCAAATCCGGGGAAACTGGCCCCAGACATAGGCATCAAGCCGCGCCGGGTCAATTTCCGCGCAATTAGGCCGCCCGGACCATCCGCAGGAAGTCATGCACCTGTTTCGACAGGATTTCCGACTGGCGGTTCAGCCGGGTGGCGAGGTCGAGCACCTGCTTGGCGGCGGAATTCGAATTGCCCGCCGCTTCCGTCACGCCGAGGACATTCGTCGCCATCTCATGCGTGCCGAAGGAGGCCTGTTCCGCCCGCCGAGCGATTTCGCGCGTCGCGGCTTCCTGCTCCGCCACGGCGGTTTCGGCGGCGATGGCGATGGCGCTCACCTGCTGTGTCGTCTTGGCGATGCTGGCGATGAAAGAGGCGACATGCTGGGTCGCGTCCTGGATGCCCGCGACCTGGGCATTGATCTCCGCGGTCGCCTTGGAGGTCGCAAGCGCCAGGTTCTTCACCTCCTGGGCGACGATGGCGAAGCCGCGCCCGGCCTCGCCGGCCCGCGCTGCCTCGATCGTCGCATTGAGCGCCAGCATATTGGTCTGCGCGGCGATGTTGCTGATGAGCACGACGCTGCCGCCGATTCGTTCCGCGGCCTCGGAGAGGCTGCGCACGGCTTCCTGCGTCTGGTCGGCCGCACCGGCGGCACGGCCCGCGACTTGATTCGATTCGTGGACACGGGCACTGACTTCGCCGATCGCGTGCGAGAGATAATGCGTGGCGCTGGCGACAGCTTGAACATTCGTTTCCGCCTCTCGCGAGGCTAGCGCGGCGGCCATGGATTGCTTGTTGGTCTCTTCCGCCGATTGAGTCAGCGCATCCGCCGTATTGCGCAAATCCTCGGCCGCCGTCGCCACGCCCGAAACGATGCCGCCGATCGCATGCTCGAAGGATTTCGCCAGATGATTGAGGGTGCGCAGCCGCTCGTCCTGGCCCGCCTCCAGATAGCTGTCCACGGTCACGACGAGATCGAGCATCGAGACGCGGAAATAGGCGAGTTGGAGCTTCGCGCGCCGCTGCGCCGAGAAAACCTCCCATGGCTTGCGCGGCAGCCGCAGCGCGATGGCTTCGAGGACATAGGCGAAGACAAAACTGCGTCCGGCGGTGGAGAGCCGGAAATCGACGCCGAAGTCGTTGCGCAGCCGATAAACGGCCGCAACCGATGCGTCATATTCCGTGTCGAAACGCCCTTCCATCAGCACGCGCCAGTGGCGCAGATATTTTTCGCGCGCCAAGGCAATGCTGGCCGGATCGCCGACATAGGAGTCAGGGCCGAACGATTTCGGCGCGACACGATAGAAAGCATCGAGCCCGGAAGAAAATTCGCGGAAGAGAAAGTTGACGTTCTGACGGATAATCCCGACACATTCGTCGTCGATCGCGTAAATTCGCCTCAGATCGGCGACGCCAGTTTTCGAGGTCATGATTGTGTCCATTCCGTCAATGCGGAACTTAGGCGAATTTTATTAGCGAGCCGTAACTTAGCGCGCTTTCCTGCCGGATGATTTCATCCGGCCGATAGGCAGCGAAATGCGGCGCGTTGGCCTTCGGAAAAGGTGTTCCTTCTATGTTCTCGCGCTGGCGCGAATCTGCTAGAAGCAGACATGGATAGAATTCTCTTCACGGTCTTTGCCATCCCGGTCACGGCGTTGAATCTCGCTTTGGCGCTTGCGGGACTCGTATGCTTGCTGCTTGTCCTCGGCCTTGCACTCGGTGCGCGAGCGCGCCAGCGGGAGGCGATGGCGGCGGCGCAACGCCAAGCCGATCTGCAGGAGAAGATCGCCGAGCTCGCCCGTTCGCATGCGGAGGTCACCGGCCGATTGCGCAGCATGGGAGAGATTCTCGGCTCGCGTCAGGCCGATCTCGCGCGCATTGTCGCCGAGCAGCTCGACTCCGTTGGCGCGCGCGTCGGCCGCAGCCTCGAGGATCAGTCGCGCAGTGCGAACGAAAGCCTGGGCAAGCTCAACGAGCGATTGGCGGTGATCGACGCTGCGCAGGCGCGTCTCACCGGCCTCACCGAAGAAGTGATCGGGCTGAAGGATATTCTCGCCAACAAGCAGGCGCGCGGCGCCTTCGGCCAGGGGCGGATGGAGGCAATCGTCCGGGACGCTCTGCCGCAGAACGCCTATGAATTCCAATACACGCTCTCAAATCATGGCCGGCCGGATTGCGTGATCCGTCTGCCGGGCGACGAGCGCGTGATGGTGATCGATGCGAAATTTCCGCTGGAAGCCTTCCTGGCCTTGAAGGAGGCGGCGGATGCCGAAACGCGCAAGGCGGCGGCGGCGCGCGTGCGTGGCGACGTCGGCCGGCATATCGCCGATATTAAGGAGCGCTATTTCATCCCTGGCGAGACGCAGGATATCGCCATTCTGTTCGTTCCGTCCGAATCGCTCTACGCGGATATCGCCGAACATTTCGAAGATGTCGTTCAGAAGGCCCATAAGAACCGCATCGTCATCGTCTCGCCTTCGCTGCTGGTCATGGCGGTGCAGGTCATGCAGGCGCTGGTTCGCGATGCGCGAGTGCGCGAGCAGGCGCATGTGATTCAGATCGAGGTGCGCCGGCTCGTCGAGGATGTCGCACGGCTGCGTCAGAGGGTCGGCAAGCTCGGTGCGCATTTTGGCCAAGTGCAGGAGGATGTCTCCGGCATCGTGATTTCCGCCGACAAGATCGCCAAGAGCGGCGAGCGCATCGAAATGCTCGACTTTGGCCAACCGGAAGCGGGCACTGAGGCCGGCCTGGCGCTGGGCCGCGTTGGCAAGGCCGCCGAATAATCGGCGCCGCGCGATGCCGAGCGCTTAAAATCCGACGTTCCGCGCGGTCTGTCTCGCTGCGAACGCATGGGCACACCCCAGGATGTCATTGCGAGCCGAAGGCGAAGCAATCCCAGACCAGCTTGGTTGTCCAGATCGCTGCGTCGCTGACGCTCATCGCAATGATGGGCGCCTCCCAAACTCGTCCTCGCCAAGCCTGCCGCACGGCTCCAACCTAACAAAAGGCGCTTCGCGAGAAGCGCCTTTTTGCGATGAGCGGAACGCCCGTCGAACGACCAACCAAACAAAAACGCCGGCCCGAAGGCCGGCGTTTGAAAGTTGATCTTTACGAAATCAGAACTTCAAGACGACGTCGCCACCGATCGTGACCATATCGCTCTTGGTGCCGATGGTCGAGTTGGCCGGCACATTGAACGGCGTCGTGCCGTTAAGCGAGGTATCGTAGCGAACCTCCGGCCGGAAGATCACGGCCTTGACGAACGGGATCGAGGACGGAAGCGTCGGCGTGATATTCAAGCCCGCAGTGAATTCGAAATAGGTTGTCGGCGGGCCGCAGTAGACGGTGTTGGGGTAGCCGTGCACGGCATTGACCCAATCGAAGTTGCCCGGATAGGCGCAGACATAGGTGCCGCCGCCGGAGGCATTGCCATTGTCACGGAACA
>JARLIV010000237.1 GCA_031291555.1 Methylovirgula sp.
GAACCGAAATCGACCACCACGGTCGCGGCTGCGGCATCGATGCGGATGCAGGTATGGGCGCGGCCGCCGGAGCTGAAGGCATCGCCCGAGCCGACGATCGTGACCTTCATGCCAGCGACCGGAGCAAAATCGTGAGGATTTTCTTCGCTACTGGCGTCAAGATCGAGCGTGACGGCTGGAACGGGAAGAAACGACATTGGCCCATCCGGGATTCAGGGGGTTGCCGCGACGACACGCACGCCCTTCGCACCCCTTTCGGGCACGATAACTCAAAGTGAAATCGATCCTTAACTAAAATTTGGAATTCAGGATGTGCGCGAAGGCACAATCAATCAGAAGTTTTGGTCCTGCGGATCGACTCGATCTTAACGATTATATGAGCCGACCGTTAATCTTTGTACGGCACAGTTTAACGTAACGAAAGCTTGCGCGCCAAACTAAAAGTCGACGGGTTTTGCCAAGGATGACTGAAGTCACCGCCGAGATGATCGAGCGCGGTCGCGGGGCAGACCCGAAAGTTGCGACCGAACGGCGTCGGCTGGCCGCGAAAGTCCGCGAGGCGCGGGAAAAGTTAACTTCTGCCGGCTCCGGGCAGCGGGCCTTCGATGTCGAACTGCTCCAGCTCTATGCAACCGGCCGGCGGAATTCTTCACTCACTTTCACCCTCATCGCGGTCGTCGCGGCGCTCGTCGGCTTGCGTTGGGCCACGCCGTCGCATCTGTCGATCTGGCTGGGGCTCGTTCTGGCCGTCACCCTGGCCACCCACTGGCTGGCCAAGAAATTTCTTTCGCTGGAGCCGGCGCGCGTCAATGTTGGCAACTGGCGCGGCAATTTCATTATCGCGGAAGTCATCCAGGGCATCGTCTGGGCGCAGCTCGTTATCTTGATCGGCGACACAAGCGACCCGAACGCGCGCACCTTCGCGCTGGTGATGTTGCTGCTCGTCGCTGCGATGAATGCGACGATCACCGCCTCGATTCCCGTCGCCGTCTATGCGGGGCTTGCGCCGATGACGGCGGCGACGGTCGCGTTCCTGTGGCCGTCGAGCCTCACGGACCAGGACATCCCGCTCGCCATTCTTGCCTGCATCACCCTGCTCTATTCGGCCGTCCTGGCGAAGAAGCTTTATGCGCGCTCGATCGATTCCCTAACGTTCGAGAGCCAGAAGGACGAATTGATCGCCGAACTCGAACAGGCCAAGATCAACAGCGACGTGGCGCGCCGACGCGCGGAAGAGGCCAATCTCGCCAAGTCCCGCTTTCTCGCCACCATGAGCCATGAGCTGCGCACGCCGCTCAATGCGATTCTGGGCTTCTCGGAAGTGATGCAGGCGGAGCTGTTCGGCGCCCACAAGGTTCCGTCCTACAAAGAATATTCCAAGGACATCCACTCGAGCGGCCAGCATCTCCTGGCCCTGATCAACGAGATCCTCGATCTGTCGCGGGTCGAAGCCGGCCGTTACGAATTGAAGGCCGAGCCGGTCGAGCTGAACGCGGTGATGAACGAGTGCCGCCACCTGATCGCCTTACGCGCCAAGAAGCGCGACATCACCATCATTGAATCCTCGGAGCCGGGGCTGCCGCGCATCTGGGCGGACGCGCGTGCCGTCCGCCAAGTCGCACTCAACCTGCTGTCGAATGCGGTGAAATTCACGCCGCCCGGCGGCGCGGTGACGATCAAAGTCGGCTGGACCTCGACCGGCGGGCAGTATTTTTCGATCAAGGACACGGGGCCAGGAATTCCGGAAGACGAAATCCCGATCGTCATGTCCTCCTTCGGCCGCGGCACGCTGGCACAGAAGAATGCGGAGGAAGGCTCGGGCCTCGGCCTGCCGATCGTCAAAGGGCTTGTCGAATTGCACGGCGGCACATTCACGCTGAAATCGCGCGTCCGCGAGGGCACGGAAGTCATCGTCATTTTCCCGCCCGAGCGGGTGATGGACGCGCTGCCGCAACTCGACCTCGAAGAGCCGCCCTCGCCATTGAGCGCCGAGCCCTCGGCGCTCCGCCGGGCGCGCACAGCCGCCTGACTTTTCGCCTCACCGCCACCATATTCGGCAGGCCTATGCCTCTCCGGCTCGGCGCTGAAGGGAGTCTGCGATGATCGGTGCGGCGAAGTCTTTCGCGTTGGCCTTGGCTCTTCTCATCTCCGGCGCGCTGCCGCTCACGGCGCAGGAGGCGGGCAAACATGCCGCCCCCACCTCCGTCCCATCGGCCGACACGACTCCGCCGCATCCGTTGCCGCCGCCCGCGACGACCACGCATGTCCTGAAGCTCGACGACCGGACAATCAATTTCACCGCCAAAGCGGGCGCAATCCGGCTCAGCGATGCCAACACCGGCGCGCCGCTCGCCGACGTCGCTTATATCGCCTTCCTCAAGGATGGCGAGGATGCCGCGAAACGGCCGATCACCTTCGCCGTCAACGGCGGCCCCGGCGCCGGCTCGGCCTGGCTCGACCTCGGCGCGCTCGGCCCCTGGCGGCTGCCACTCGAGGACGGCAAGCTGCCGCCGTCGGCCTCGCCGGCGACCGTGCCCAATGCCGAGACCTGGCTCGATTTCACCGATCTCGTTTTCATCGACCCGCCGGATACCGGCTATAGCCGTGTCCTCGACAAGGACGCGCGCAAGACCTTCTTCAGCGTCGATGGCGACATCAATGCGCTGTCGGTCGCGATCCGCAAATGGCTCACCGAGAACCACCGGCTCGAAAGCCCGAAATTCATCGTCGGCGAAAGCTACGGCGGCTTTCGCGCGCCGAAGCTCGCGCGCCGGCTGACTGATGCTGAAGGCATCGGCGTCAACGGCATTGTGACGCTCTCGCCGGTGCTCGATTTCGGCTGGTTCAACAGCGCCAACAATCCACTGACCTTCGCGACCCACCTGCCCTCGATGACCGCGACGGCGCGCGACGTGACCGGCCCCGAGCCGCGCGAGAAACTCGCCGATGTGGAGGCCTATGCGGCCGGGCCCTATATCGTCGATCTCTTGCGCGGCGATTCCGATGCGGCGGCGCTCGACCGCATCAGCGCGAAAGTCGCGGGCTTCACCGGCCTCGATCCCGCGCTCGTGCGCAGGCTCGCCGGCCGCATCGATACGCAAACCTTCGCGCGCGAGCGTGATCGCGCCGCGGGGCGCGTCGCCAGCGCCTATGACGCGCTCGTCACCGGCTACGATCCAGAGCCGCATGCCGCGCGCAGCAATTATGCCGATCCCGTGCTCGATTCGCTCAAGGCGCCTCTGGCCGGCGCCATCGCCGATATCACCGCCAATAAGCTCAATTGGTTCGTCGATACGCGCTACGAGATTTTGAACGAGAAGGTCAACGAGAGCTGGGATTGGGGCCATGGCACAGCCGAGGCCATGAGCGATCTCAAGCAAGACCTGGCGCTCGATCCCAAGTTCCGCGTCCTCGTCGCGCATGGCGTCACCGATCTCGTGACACCCTATTTCACTTCGAAGCTGCTGCTCGATCAGATCGCGCCGATGGGCGAGCCGAGCAGGGTTCACCTCGCCGTCTATGGCGGCGGCCATATGTTTTATACGCGTGACGCCTCGCGCGCCGCGCTGCGCGACGACGCCCGCGCCCTCATTGAGGGAAAGTAAATCGTCCGCAAGGAGCATCAGCAATGGCCGACATGCAATCGAAAATCGTTCTCATCACCGGCGGCAGCCGCGGCCTCGGCCGCAGCACCGCCTTGGCCGCCGCGGCGCGCGGCATCGATGTGATCTTCACCTACCGCAGCAATCGCGCCGAGGCTGACAAGGTCGCCGCCGACATCAAGGCGCTCGGCCGCACGGCTCTCGCCTTTCAGCTCGATACCGGGGACACGGCAAGCTTTCCGGCCTTCGCTGAGAAAATCGCCGGGGCGTTGCGCGAAACCTTCGGCCGGACGAATTTCGACTATCTCGTCAATAATGCCGGCCATAGCGCGCCGGGCGCGATCGCCACGATGAGCGAGGAGGATTTCGATGGACTCTATCGCGTCCATCTCAAGGGCGTCGTTTTCCTCACGCAGAAACTTTTGCCGCTGATCGCCGATGGCGGCCGGATCGTCAATCTGTCGAGCGGCCTCGCCCGATTCTCCCTCCCCGGCTATGCTGCCTATGCTTCGATGAAGGGCGCGATTGAGGTCTTCACCCGTTATCTCGCCAAGGAGCTTGGCCCGCGCGGCATCGCCGTCAATGTCGTCGCGCCGGGCGCGATCGAGACCGATTTCGGCGGCGGCAGGGTGCGCGACAATGCGGAACTCAACAGGTTCGTCGCCTCGATTACGGCCATGGGCCGCGCCGGCGTACCGGACGACATAGGCCCGATGATCGCCAACCTGCTTGCCGATGAGAACCGCTGGCTCACCGGGCAGCGGATCGAGGTTTCGGGCGGCATGTTCCTCTGACAGAGACATGCCGCGCCAGACGCGACTCCCGGCGCGATATCCCCAGCCTTGCGCGGCGGCACGCTTGGCTCCAGGTCCATCATTCGCATAGCCTTTGCCACGTTGCGACGTTCGCAGCGCGTGGAAAGATGGTGTGGGATGAACCCTGTTCTCGTTTATGTCGTTCTGACGGTCGCCGCGGCGCTTGAAGCGGGCGGCGATGCCATCGTGCGCAAGGGCTTGCAGGCGCCAAGCGGGCCGGGGCGCATCGGCATATTCGCGCTCGGCGCCTTGGTCCTCTTCGCCTATGGGCTGACGGTGAATTCCCCGCCCTGGGATTTCGGCAAATTGCTGGGCGTCTATGTCACGCTGTTCTTTGTGATCGCCCAGATCGTCAATGTCATCTTTTTCGGGGCGCGGCCGGATCTGCCCATTTATGCCGGCGGCGCGCTGATCCTCGCCGGCGGCCTCGTCATCACCTTCTGGCGGCCCGGCTGAGCCTCAGAACCGGCGAAAGGTCACGACCACCCCTGTCGCGCTCGCCCCGTCGAGATTGATCGAAGCGCGCTGCAACCGGCCGCGCGTATAGAGGGACAGCCGCGCATTCAGGCCCAGCCCTGAAACGATGCCCGCGATGGCCGGGCCGCGCACCAGGCCGGTCAGCGTGCCGGTGACGCCGCTCGTCAGTTCCCGCCAAGTGCCCGACAATCTGCCGTCAATTTCAACCACATTGCTGTCTACCGCGACAACGTAGCTGTCGCTTGCGCAGCGCAGGAACTGCCGCAGGCTTTCGCCGCGCGGGGAGACGAGATAGATCGCCCGACAGCGCAGCCGCTCGCGCACGCCGCCCATTGTGAGCGTGCCGCTGCCCACCCAATTCCCGGCCAAGGGCGAAAACGGCCCAGCGGCCCAGGACTCGCTGTCTAGAAGTACGAACGCCGCGACGACCAATGCGGCGCGAAGCAGCAATCCCGCCTTGCTCGAACGCATAGACCCCCCAGAACGATCAGCGATCTGCGATGGCCTCATCCCTAGCGCGCCCGGAGCCGTTCGTCGATTCGTGCCCACGCCAAAAAAGCCCGCCGCGGCCGGGAACCGGCGCCCGAGCTGCGAGTTGAAGCAACGTAGTACGCGTAATGTCTGAGTCATAGCCCAACCCCCTGCCCCGCTCGGCCGCCCCGCTGAGTGGGGCTTTCGGTGTCTGGGCCTGGGCTGCATCACGGACTGCCCGGCGCCTTCCGGACGTCGACTGTGAAAACTGCCGAGATCGAGCTGGCTCTGGCGCTTAGACCTAAGGTGTTATACGGAGTTTCGCACCGGAAGGGTGGCCGAGCGGTTTAAGGCAGCGGTCTTGAAAACCGCCGTGGGTGAAAGCCCACCGTGGGTTCGAATCCCACCCCTTCCGCCAAATACTGTTGAAATTGCTGGACTTTCTAGATTTCTCTGGACGCGACCCCCGGCCCGGCCCCGGCGCAAATTCGACGCTGGCAGAGTCAAGGGAGCAGACCTGCGGCGACCGAACCTAGTGTCCTGCGGCGACCGAACCTAGTGTCTTGCGGCGGCCGAACCTAGTGTCTTGCGGCGGCCGAACCTAGTGTCTTGCGGCGGCCGAACCTAGTGTCTTGCGGCGGCCGAACCTAGTGTCTTGCGGCGGCCGAACCTAGTGTCCTGCGGGATGGGGCCTACCGCTCTTAAACGAGCGGCGGCAGATAACGATAGCGGTCCCCGCGCCCGCGCCGGGCGGGCTTCGGCCGCGCCTTCCCGCGCTGCTTTATAACGGCGTCGGCGCACCGCTCCCGATCCCAGCCGAGATAACGCGACGATCGAGAACGAAAGAGCCGATCCGCTTCGGCAATCTCCGCGTCGGTTAGGCCGAAGCGCGCAAACTCGCGGCGAGAATGATCGAAGGCCGCTTCGGACTTCGTCATCACACAGCACTCCCCATTATCGCAATCGCCTCGGCTTCGGCGAGCCGCCCTTTGCACAAGAGCGCGACGGCCACGCGTTCGATCGCGGGCCAATGCCGTCGCATAAGGTTCAGCCCGACAGGATCGTTCTCGACCAAAAGTTCGGCGATGTCTGCGTCGTTGAATAAAAAGCGCGGAGCGCCGATCTGGACTTGCGCGAGAATTGACCAGTTGAGGACGAGGCAAGCCGCGCCAGGTATCTGTTCCGTCGTCAAATCAAGCTCCAAGGCGCGGCCAATTTCTTCCAATTTTTTGGTCCGATAATCTGCGCTAAGGTCTATGTCGCCGACCGGCACGATCTTCGCGACATGAATTGCACACGCTGTCGCGGCGTGACTAAAGGCTTTCCAGCGGAGTTCCTTAATGCGGCTTTCTCTGCTCATAATCAGCCGTGCGTGAGTGTCATTGAAAACAGGGACAGGTCCTGACTGGCGGAGATTGCGGTCGCGTTCAACACGATGTCGGTGCCGGACGTGCCGACCGTCAAGCCGCTGATGACGACGTTGCCAGAGCCGTCCTTAACGCGGGCGATCGCGACAGTACCAGCGTTGGCGGCGACGCCCGAGAGCGGAACGCCGAGGGCCGTGATCGCCTGGCTGGCTTCCGAGAAAGACGGCTTCTGAAAGGGGACCGTGACCAGCACGGTCCCATAGCTGGACGTGCAAAACTCCATGTAACCAGGACTGCTCTGCGCGTCGATGGCGTTCAAAACGTCCGTCATCCGCTGGTCTTTGAGAGAGTTCGCGTAGGTCACCCCCATGGCGGTACAGCATCGGGATCGCGCTTTAGCGCTTCGATCAGCGCGCGGATTTGCTCCCCCGCATTGGGCGCATGGTGGTCTTCGACCAGCAAGACTGCCAACGCTTCGGCGGCGCGGTCAATGGTGCGCTGGCGCGCTTGAAAAAGCTCCAAGGCAAGGGTGCGCGTTGCCGGCGGTGCGACGAGCGCGGCCGCCTGCGCAGCCTCAGCAGCGGCGAGATGGTCTTGCAATTGCCGTCGCGCGGCAGCGATGCGCATATCCTGCATCAAACTAACAACTCTTCCAACCCTGGCGGCGCCCGCCTCGCGAGCTTTTCGAGATCGCGATTAGTGTACATGCCGCCGAAGTCCGAACGGATGACGGGGCCGAACGTCTCTTGGACAACGTGACAGATGTAAACCGCGTCAGGCAACTTCGGAATGATGCGCGCCGGATCGACGGTCGGCGGCAGTTCATAGATCGGCAAGTCCGTCGCCTCCGCCCGCGACGCGGCGTTCTCGCGCGCCTCTTTTTCCCAGCCGGTCGTGAAGGCGCCGCTCGTGAAAGCGAACGCCGCACCTTTGCGGTGCGTGCACACGCGAAAGGTGCGCGTCAGTTGCCTCGGTCCCTTGAACTCCTCGATCGCCTTTGTCAGTTCGGGAAGTTGGATCTTCATTACTTGCTCCTCTTGTAAATAACCAATTGATCCGCTGCATCGCGGCGGGCGTAGTGCGACGCAGAAAATGTCGCGACAGTCTCATCCTCATCTTCGCCATCGTCGTTCGCTGAATCGACATCCTCATCGTCCCCAGCGAGGACGCGGGCGGCGCGGGCGGCGCGGGCGCGGAGCCGCAAGGTGCCGTTTTGACCAGTATAGCCAGCGGCGAGAAGCTGCGCCGTGCGTTGAGCACCCAATTGAAGAAGTTGAGCTGCGGTTTTTTTAGCCATTAAGGTTCTCCTTCAAAGCTTATCGAGAGTATTTTAGCCTGATATTCAAAGAAGAAAAGCGTTTTTTCGTGGATCAATACTGGCGGCGATCCAGCGCCCGCTAGGGAAGGCCGAGGAGCGGCTGGCGGCCGGGAGGCTAAAGGGACCTAGCGGTCTAGGCCCGAGGGCATGGAGGCGGCCTCCCTAGGGCCGGGGCGGAGCCTCTAAGACCTAGTAGGCGGGGGAATGTAGGTCGGGAACCGCAGCGAGCTTGCGGGCTTGATGGGCTTGATGGGCGAGGTTCTTACCGATGCCGATAGATGCGAGGGTTGCGGCGGGTTTTTCTACTAACCCGACGACCGAAGGTTAGCTCGCCATTGATAGTTCCGCGCGGAAACGCGCCCTTGCGCTCCCCGCTGTTTAGCGCTTCATCTCTTATCCAAAAATTTGGCGAGCGTAGATGCCAGCGAAAGGTCCGGCGCGCCGCCCTCGTCTTTTACGATCCCATCCGAAGATGAGCGAAAGATCGGTGCAAGCACCAATGATCTTTCGGATTCGGCCACTGTTCCACCTTCTGTAAGAGCCAGGTAGGTTTGGATAAGTGTAACGCGTTCCCCTGCGTCGATCGCTAAATGCCGAGCGCTCATAAAAAGGCGGCTTAGAATCCGTCCGATCCAAAAAGCGATCGTTACTAGCAGCACGGCTCCGGTAGCCGACGCAAGGTAAGGGTAAGGATCGTCCTTCAGACCTTTTTCATGCGCCAGTTGTGGGACACCCAAAATTAGCGTACCCACGATTAACGAGATTACGACCGCTGCGTAGATTATGCCGATACACGAAAAGACTCTCTCGGCTCCCCTGTGCCTGGTTACTTCCTTGCTCCAATATTCTACGGGCGCTTGAAGGCTCATCTGCTCCTTATAGGTTTTTTCGGTCGCCTGTATCGAGTCAATCACAGCATTTGCTTCGCGGGTAAAATTATCATTCGTAACGCGATGTTGTTCAGTAAACAATGCGAGCTTGTCGTCGATTGATGAAAGCTTGTCATTGCCATTTTTGAGCACGTTGGCGACTGTTTGCTCGGCCTCTCGGACGAAGCTGTCCCAGGCGTTCCTCTGGCTTTGCTCTTCTTGTTGGTGCGCGGACGTTATCTGGTTGATCGCCTCATTGACCGCTTGCGGGGAGTTAGGGGTGATACCATAAGAATCGAGGATGGCATCGATTACTCCCCTTGCGGCGCCGCCATTGGTGATGCCGACAGTCCGCCCGAGCTGTGTTAAAAAGAATGCCGCTCCCGCGTCTCGGCTAAATTGAGCTGCTTTCTGTTTTGCTAAACTCGCCCGCGGGTCGGAACTGAGATAACCAGAGCCGCCGCGATAGAAATTTGTAAGCTCGTTTGCGAGTTGGTTTTTAATATTTGGGTTGTCTTTATTTCGCAGAGCGCTGAGCGCTTGGTCGATGCGTGAAATGCCGTTTACGTACGCTTGGCGCAGGCTCTCTATTTCGCCGGATGATGCTTGATTGCTATTTGTCAGCCATGCCCATTGCGTTTTTTCGTTATTGAACCATTTCGCTAGCTCTTCGAAACTTTCAAAGCGTAATGGCGCGTGCCCTTGGATGTCTACGACAAGATAAGGTTCCGGCACTTTTGGCGTTTCATCATCTGTCATGTTCGCCCGCCGATTTGCGCATTTCTCTGACCCACAGGGCTTTCGCCGCGTTATGTATCATCTATCGAGTTAATGCCCCTGTCGATATGGAAGCTGCGGGTAGAGCCGAATGGACGATGGAGCGGATCGCGATGGCACTCGATGTTGGCTATTCATCAATACAACGCGATCTAGGTGATTTACCCGCTGCGGGTAAATTAAAACCCGCGAAGACCGCTAGCAATCCGAAGGGAGCAGGCCGTCAAGGGCACCAAGAAAGAGCCAAAAAAACGCGCGAAAGGCCGATACTCGCTAAGGCGCAGGGGGTTGTGCGCGCTTTGTTAGAAGCTGGTCAGCCTGTGTCTTTTCTAGGTAGGAGCGGCCTAGGGGGCCGGGCCGCCCTTCCGACCCTAAATGAAAATTCCACAAACATCGGCATGAAACAGGGCGACGCACGCCGCTTTGGGAGGGCCCCGGGTAAGGACCCGCGTGTCATCAATCATTGCGCGACCGCATCAATCATTGCGCGAGCGACCGCATCAAAGACTATTCCGCATCATCAATCATGGCAGGGCGCGCGGCGCATTGCGAGCGGGACTAGCCGCCATCTCCCATTCCGCCAGCAGGCGCGACGGGCTTAACTGCTACGTTTAAGAACGAGCCGAGGTAGAACTGCTACGCTTAAGAACGAGCCAGGGGCGTCCATCGGCCGCGCCGTCCGGGGCCGTAAAAGCCGGAAGCCCAGGGGGCGGTAGATCGTGCGCCCGCCTGCTTCGATCGCCGCGACGGCCGCTCCTAGGGCCGCGACGGGCTGCTCCCGATCGGAGCGAGCGCAGCCGCATCGGCGTAATCGGTGTAATCGGTGATTTCCAGATAAGGTCCGTGGTAATACTGCTACGCTTAAGCGGGCCGCGGGCCGCAAACAGGGGTGTTTTCACTTGTATCCCCTCTTAAATCCTCGCCAGCCTACGATACCGGCGAGACGGCCCGGGCGGCCTTCGTCCCGTTCGAAGGCGGACGAAACGCTGTTTTTAAAGGGTTTTCAAGAGCGACGGGACGAAAGGACGAAGGGACGAAGGATTTCGTATAGACCCCGCGGACCCCTATTAGTCGCTGCTCCGCTTTTCCCTTTCTTCCTATCTAGGAAATCCTTCGTCCCTTCGTCCCGTAATAGAGAAAATAGAATAAAAACAAATCGATAGGCCGGGACGAAGGCGGGACGAAGGCGGGACGAAGGGACGAAGGCGGGAATAGGCGGCAAATCCTAAAATCCGAGGTCCGTTCCCGCCCCCTCATCCGCCCCCTCATCCGCCCAAGTATAAGCGCCGTCCAGCGCCGTCGGATTATCGGGCTTATATGGCAGCACAAGCACCGGCCCATCTTTCCCCTTTGCGTCGCGACGAAGCAGAGCGACCCTCAACCAGACTTCAACATTCCCCCGCACATAGCAACGTGCCCGCTTGCCATTGAACTTCGCGCGGTCACCCTCGAAGCCGAGAGCGGCCATAGCCTCATGCAGCCGAATAGAATCAGGAACATTGCGATACCGCGGCGGCTTGCCGAGCAAGGCCCAAAGGTCAGAAATCGTAATTTTCCCGTCAAGCTGATCTTTATCCTCCTTCGCGCCAAGCTTATCTTCGAGCGCGTCGAGCCAAGCGCCCCGCTGCAAACGACGGTCCTGTTCTTCTGCCGCCTTGCTCCATAGAGTTTCATCGAGTTCGATCGACACGCCTTGCGCCTCTAGAACTGCGGCTTCGGCCCAAAGCTGGTCGCGATCGCGGGCAAGCGCATCACAATCGAACTTGTCAACTGCCACAGGCCAATAGCGGCGGTTGCCGGTCGTATCGCGCAAGTAGCGGGTCTCATTCGTCGTGCCAGCAATCACAAATTGCCGCGGGGCAACAAGCTTTTTGCGCGCATAGGCCGGGCGGCCGCGATCCACCTGCCGCGACAAAAACTGCTTCAAGGCGCGATGGTCAGCGGCGCTCATCCCTCGCAGTTCGCCCGCCTCAATAATCCAGACGCCGCAAGTATCCTCGATCGTATCGCGACCGTTTGCGTCGAGCCGCAGCGTATCCGAGAACCATCCCTCATCGGGCGCTAAAGCCGCCATGGCTTTGCTTTTATTCAAGCCCTGCGGGGATTCAAAAATCAGCATCTGGTCAAACTTCGTGCCGGGCTTGCGAACGCGCCGCACCGCCGCGATCATCCACAATTTGCCAATCGCGCGATTCAGCTTCGTATCGACGGCCTTGCCATAGTCGATCAGCCAAGTTTCGACGCGCGAGATACCATCCCATTCGAGGCCGTCGAGATAGGCGCAGACAGGATGGAAACGCTTTTCATAAGCGATATCGTCAATAGCCCGGCAAAACAGATCCCAATTGCAAGGGAAGGCGTCGCGGACCAAAAAATACAGCCGGACCAAAACATGGTCATCTACGAAAGGTCCATAGCCGCCGTCGAGTCCTTCGACAATATCTTCGTGGGCAAATTCGTCGTGCTTCAGCGCAACGCCGAGATTTTCGAGTGCTAAGGCGATATTGGCGCGATTGGGGACAATCTCGCCGTTTTTGTTCCGCTGGTAATCGGCGACCTGCTCGGCCTGCTCTAATACCCGGCGGAGATCGTCGGCCGTAACGCCCCTCGGCAAATCGTCTTTCAGATCATTCCAATCCTTATCCCATTCCGCGGGGACCTTTACGACCTTCATGCGCGCTGCGCCGGCACGCCGCGCGAGCCTCGCCACGTGTTTTGCCGCCCTTTGCCCGTCCGCATCGCGATCGGGCCACAGGGTAACGTTGCGTCCCTTCAGCACCGACCAATCGACATGCGCGATATTTTTCGCGCCGCCTTGCCAAGCGATGGCGACATAATCAGAAAAGAGCCTTTGCGCCGGGTCAACTTTTGCCGGCCCCTCGACAATAAGGACCGGAGCAGCGGGCCGGGCGGCAAGCTTATCGAGGCCGAAGAGCGGCAGCGGCTTCGGCACAAATTTAAAGGCTTCGCCATCGAACCATTTGAGGCCGTTCGACGTGCGCCATAGCGTCAATTGGTCGAACCACTTCCGGCCCACTCCGCCATCATGCCGCTCTTCAACGAACAATGGGCGGCCTTCGGCATCCCGAAAGACGTAGCGCGGGTTCGGTAAAGGCTCGCAGGACGTGCCGATCAGTCGGTCGTCAAACTGCAAAATCTGCTGCGGGGCTGGCGGCGCACCTTCAACATCGAACGGCCAGACTAATTCGCCGGGCGGCACTTTCAGATCGAAATCGTCGGGCAGCAATCCGCGCGACCGCAGCGCGTCAAGTATCGTGTCGCGCGGGCAATAAGAGCGGCAATGTACGACCAGTCCGCGGCGCGTCTGCTTGTCTTTTAGCCCGAGCGTATTTTTCCCGCAGCAAGGGCAATCGCAATTATGCCATCCGTCTCGCCCCGCGCGCGCATTGCCGAGCCGACGCGCAATAGCGGCCGCGTCGAGTGGCGTCGTAGCGGCATCCGCCCATCCGACCGTTCCGGTTATCTCGACGCGGTCGGGAGCCTCGGAACAGCGTAAAAAGCAGCTAAACTCGGGCGGTAGGGGCTTTTCTTCGGGTAAATTCTTAGGTATAATGTCCTTCGGCATGGGGTCTTTACTCCTCGACTGGTTGGACGCTGTGTTGCATGCCGTCTCTCATCTTCGGACGCATGTGTTCTGACGCAACAAAACTTGAACCCGCCGCAGCTCCGTCGGCGGGTTCATTTTGCCGCCGTCGCGCGCTTCTCCCGCTCGCGCTGCCATCGAATAATTGCCCGGCCGAACCACCCCGCCGCCCGGCCGCCGTCCGATAAAAAGACGAGTGGCGGCACGTCGCCGGACTTTATTTTTTCGTCGATTTGCGTCGCGCCATATCCGAAATATGGAAGGGCCTGCATCTTCCGATAAAACAGATCGGGATGAAGGCGCGGCAGCTCATCATCAATCTCTCGCGCTTTAGTCATCGCACACTCCTGCACCCTGCAGCGGGCGCTGCGCTTCGATCCACTCGTCCAATTCACTCCGCCGCCAATAAAGCCGGTGGCCGATCGCGAACGGCTCTGGCAGGCCGAAGTGCTGCCGCTTCGTCCGGTTGCTCACAATTTCGTCCGCAATGCCGAGGTAAGCCGCCATTTCGGATGGGTTGAGCCGATCGAGGCCGAACGGCGGGCCGCCGCGCGCCGCCAGCTTCGTTTCGATGGCGAGCGCGGTCCACAAATTCAAATCCCTAGGCTCCGCGCCCGCATAATAAAGATGCGCCCACAACTGAAACGCGAGGTCCTTGATTGCATCGTCATCAATTTCAATTTTCATCGCTCGCTCCTGTCTGGCGCTGCGCTTCGATCCAGGCATCCAGCTCACTCCGCCGCCAAAATTTTTGACGGGCGATCACGTAAGGTTCGGGAATTTTGTGCCGCCACCGGCGATGACGATCGTTGAGCATTTCAGCCCGGCAACCGAGATAGGCTGCGGCTTCGCGGTCTGTCAGTCGATCGAGACCGAAGGGGATCGTGGTGCGGCCGAGCAGATTTGTTTCGATCGCGAGCTTCGCCCGCAAAGCTAAATCGAGGTTCGACGAACCTCCGGGGACGAGTTGTCCCCATATAGCTTCGGCCAGTTCCCGAATTGCGCTGTCCATCGGGTGTCCTCCAATCGAGAAGAAAGGAGACCCTACGCCACAGGTCGAACCTTATTAAAAAGAAAGGTTCGGAATTTTTTCGTTGAAAAAGCTCGTGATTTCAAGGTTCGGAATTATTTTTACCGCCGAGGCCCGCCGCACGAAGTACGCGCCGCACATATTGATCTTTGAGGCCGAGCGAGGTGGCGATGATCGCCGCGCGTTCATGCGGCGGGTGCTGCAGCAAGCTATTCCAAGATTTGATGATCGCATCGCGACGGCTCTTTTTCATACGTCCTTCCGTCGCCGCTTCTTGGCTCTTTTTCAAACGCACTTTGCGATCTTGATGGATGGCTTCGAGCGCGTCCCGCTTGCCTTTGGCATAGGCGCCGTCGCGCACACCGGCAAAAAACCGCCGCCAGTCTTCGTCAGTCTTGAGCACTTTCACGGCGCCCTCCGCAATGGCACGACTTCGCCCTCCGGGGCGGGCGCATAAAGATATTTCGCCCACGCGCTCATAAGCGCGCAACGCTTCTCGAACAGATCGCCGCGCCGGTAGGCGGCTTCGACCTTATCGCCGACGACATGCGCGAGCGCCATGTCGATCGTGACCTTCGGGAACGCCGTTTGCTCGTGCGCCCAATCCATAAAAGTCGAGCGGAAGCCATGCACCGTAATTTCGTCGCGGCCCATGCGTTGCAGGAGCTTGCTCATCGCCATGTTAGAGAAGCCGTGGCCCTTGGTCGGACCGATGAAAATAAAATCGTTGCCTGCTTCGCGCGGCAAGGCTTTAAGGATCGCGAGCGCGCGATCGCTGAGCGGCACGCGATGCTCTTTAGAAGCTTTCATGCGCCCGGCCGGAACGGTCCAAGTCTTCGCGTCGAAATCGATCTCAGGCCACGTCGCGCCGATCGTCTCGCCGGTTCGCGCGGCGGTTGCGATCGTAAATTCGAGCGCGCGCGCGGCGGTGCCTTGCCGCCCCGCCAGATCACAGATAAAGGCCGGTAGCTCGACGTAGGGCAGCGCGGCATGGTGCTTCGGCTTTTGAACCTGCGCGCGAGCGGGTAAGACATTTTCGAGATGCCCGCGCCAGCGCGCCGGATTATCGCCGGTCCGATAGCCTCGCACAGTTGCCCAATCGAGCACGGCCTCGATCCGGCCCCGGACGCGATTTGCCGTCTCGGTCTTAGTTAACCAGATCGGCTCGATCGCTTTGAGGATAAGCCCGGTATCGATCTCCCCGAGCGGCAGCTTGCCGATCTTCGGGAAGGCATAAGTCTTCAGCGTCGAGAGAAATTGCGCCCGGTGCTTCGCGTTGCGCCACTTGCGCTCATGCTGGGCGAAATATTGTTCGGCCGCGTCCGCAAACGTCAGCGCCTTCGCGGCGGCGAGGGCGCGGGCGGCGCGTCCGGCTTTCTTCGCCTCCAGCGGATCGATACCGTCGAGCAGTTGTAGTCGGGCGGCGCGAGCGCGCTCGCGAGCCGCGGCCAGACCTACCACATGCGACGGCCCTAAGCCCATAGCGCGCTCGCGGCCGTCGCGACGATAGCGGAATAACCAGCTTCTGACGCCCGCTTTCGTAATCTGCAGGTAGAGCCCATGCCCGTCGCCATAGCGGCCGGGCTTCGTCAATGTTGCGATGCGTTTCGCCGTCAGCATCTCTCTACCACCCCCGCCCCGGCCCCCGGCCTAGCTATCGAAACTCCCCGGTTTATATCGGGTCTAGGCGGGTTAAGAAAAGGGGGCGGAAATGGAAAATTCGTGAAACAATAGAGACTTAACCGGGCTGCGGCGGGCTTAGGCGGGGGTTAGCGCGTTAGGCGGAGGAGGCCACCCCTTCCGCCAGAGTAACTTTCTAAGTGCATGATACTACAAATACCGCCAGGATAGGGTGAGCGCGACCTTATGCAGCGACAGTCAACACCCGGCTCGCGCCTACCGCTTTGGGCTGGCGTTTGAACAACGCGAGTTTTGAGCCGACCTGCTCCCGTTCGCCAACAATCAAAATGTTGGTCTTCATCGCCTCGAACGCGTCCTTCAAATCGACTACGGACGTATCAAGGATCTGCGCGAGCTGCTCCTTCCCGTCTCTCGACGCCTTATGATAGGCGTGCAACGCGGCATACGAGCTGGAAGCCGCCGACGTTACCCGCGAGAGGCTGGACCGCAAGGTTGGGAAGTAGAAGCCGGTCAACATCTTCAGTCGCGAGAAATGTTGGCCGACTGCCTCGGCCACTTCAGCCGAAACCTCAATCTCGCCCTGGAGATATTCGTCGATCAAGGAATAGTTGTTCGCGAAATAATCGGACAGAATGCCTTCGAGTTTTTCCGCCACGCAGTAAATCTCTTCGGCCTTCGTTGCCATGAAGGAAATGCGCTCCTTACAAACGTTTAGCCTATGCGTCACAAGCCCGGCACACGCCGCGCTCAGCAAAATCGTCAAGAGTAATAAGGCGAATTCCATGACGGCCCCCCAAGAAGCCTATTAGTATTTGCCATGCGGTCCACGATCCGTCGAAATGCTTAACACTTCACCAAACGAAAGCTTGGCGGTGGCTAGAATTACTCTCAGATATGAGTATTGTGGAAGTATATGACGCACGAAACACTCAACGAAACGTCAAAGTTTTGAAAATGTTGGTTAACATTCGAGTTACAGCGAAGAAGTTATGAGACAGTCGCGCAGACGCGGCTGCGGAACGGTTTTCAGATATTCCAGAGAGCACCGAGATAGACCGCTAGCTGCAAGGTGAAATATCGGCCGATATGCGGGCCGATCGGGCCGGCGTCGGTAGTTTTTCGGGCGGTGGATTATTCAAAGCTCAAGCGCACTCTGAAACTTCCACGCCAGCAGTTCGTGACCTTTGCTCAGACGGTCGGATATCCGCGTCGAGTCTAGCGCGGCGTGGGAATAAGCTGTCAATCGACGACGAAAACAGTCCGCACGCCGCGGCCTCATGCGGCTCGCCCATGGCGATCATAGCCGCCCATTCCTTGAAACCTCAGCGTAGCTGTTGCAACCTGCATGCCTAAACACCCTTCAGCGCCGCCACAGGCCAAGGCACATGATGAGATTTATCACTTCCTCGCCGCTTTGGGTGCAGACCATATTGATCCTCGTTTTGCCGACCATCGCGGCCATGCTCGGGCCGCTCGTCGTCCGGCGCTTCGTGAGACTGGAAAAGCTCGCCACCAACAACGAGGTCGCGGGATTCAAATTCGCAACCGTCGGCGTCCTCTACGCCGTGCTTCTCGCTTTTTCGATTGTCGTCGTCTGGGAAAAGTTCAATGACGCCGAATCGACAGTCGAGCGCGAGGCGGGCGCTGCAGCGACGATCTATCATCTCCTTCCTGGCCTAGCTCCCGTGCAAGCCAAAGACGCGCGCAATGCCTTGACGGCTTATCTGACGTCCGTCGTGACAGACGAGTGGCCTGCGATGGAACACGGACGCGCGAGCGCGCGGACGTGGGAGAAGCTTGGCGCGATCTATACCGCGCTGCTCGCCACTGACCCGTCTGCAAAAGGTGATGCGACGGCCAAGACGGAGATTTTCAATCAGCTCGATCTTTTGACGCAAGCACGCCGGACACGGCTGCTCGCCGCTGAGGGCGACGTGCCAGGGCCGCTTTGGATCGTCCTTTTCGGGGGCGCCGTCTTGACCGTCGCCTTTACCTTCTTCTTCGGCACACAAAATCTGCGCGCGCAGACATTGATGACCGGGCTGCTAACGCTGCTGATCTTCTCGGAGCTGTTGATCGCCATCGCGCTCGATAGGCCGTTCACCGGCGGAATTAAGCAATCCCCCGACGCGATCGTCCACGTGTTGAAGGATTTTGCGCCTTAGCCAGAAGGGTCCGGCCGCGCCGCCACTCCCGCGAAAGGCTTGAACTGCCCTCAGACATCTTCCGAGCGATTGGACGGGATTTTAAGGCCGGGAAAAATTGACCTCTATCAAGGCCTCTCCGCAGGTTTTCGCTCAAACTTTAACCCGCTTGTTCGCGAACGCAATTTACCAGCCTGCGGTCATGACTCACTCAGAGCAGTCAACCGGCCAAGGCTTGCGGGAAGATTTTCTTCTATGGATTGGGAGACCATCGACTCAGCGCCTTTCGGCCATAACCTCGAAGTCAGCGTGATCGAGGGGGACGAGGTTTATGCCCTGGTCTTTCCGTGCCGCCGCATGGGCGAAGGATGGTCCAATGCGCTAACGCGCGAGCCCGTTGCTGTGCATCCGACGCATTGGCGATATTGGGCCGAGAATCCCCCGACGGTCAAACATTAGCATTGGCTCTGGGGACCGTCCGGCTCTCGGTCCACGTGCCAATCGCGGTCACTGGCGCCTTCGCAGGCCCGGCTTGCCTCGCCGCAATAAGGCCGCCAAAGCCCCAGCGACACTTTGACTTTCCGGGGCCAGCGGAACCTGCGCGATCTGCGCCAGCAACTCCGGAATCACTTTTTCCGGCGTAAAATGCTGGTGCAAATTTGCCCCCGCCGCGGCGCCCCGGCGCGCCGCCTCGGCAGGATCGGCCGCGACCGCCCGCAGCGCCGCGATCGCCGAAGCCACATTGGGCTCGGCCCAATTCTGATCGGGCGTGTAACTGGCGTTGGGCACCGCCGGTTTGACGGACGCCGGCGACCAATCGACGAGATAGGCCGTATCGACAGAAAGAAAGGCCATGGGTCCGCCCCAGCCGGTGATGATGACGGGCTTTTCCAGCCAGGCCGCCTCGAAGGCGCCGAGCCCCCAGCCTTCGGCGCGCGCGAGCGAGACGAAGCAATCGCCTATCTCGTGCAGGGCACGCAATTCGCCGCTCGTCAGCGCGTCGGTCAGCAGATGGATCAACGGCGGCGCGCGCCCGTTCTCCGCGGCGGCGTGGGCCAGCATCGCCTCGAATTGCGGCCGGGCGGGGAGGAAGCCATCGCGCTCCTTACGCTCAAGATCATGCGGCGTGGTTTTGACGATGAGCGCAACCGGATCGTCCGCGCGGAACGCCGCAGCGAAGGCCGCGATCAGCGGCGCGATACCCTTGCGCTCCAGCCAAGTCGAAATCGTGTAGAAAACGCGACGGCCGCCAAGATCGGGCAGGCGCACCAAAAGACTCGCGCGATCCGCATCCGCTGCCGGCGCATCGGAGAATTGCGGCAGATGCGGCGTGACCAATATCGGTACGTTGACGCCGCTTTTGCGGAAAATCTCGCGGTTCCATTCCGTCGGGACGATCACGCCGTCGAGGCGGTTGATCAGGTTCGGCCAATGCGCCGGCAGATGGTCGCTCTCCCACACCGCATGGCCGAAGATGCGCCGCGCGCCCCGGGCGCGCTCACGGCCGATGAAATAGGGATAATATTCCGGAACGAAATGGATGATGACATCCTCGCACGCGCGCTGGTCCTCGCGCAGATGCCAAAGTTCGGGCGGTCCTGCCTCCTGGCTCGGCGCGGGCGCATAACCAAGACCGAGTTGCGGCCCCGGAAGCATCGGCTCCCAGACGATATCGACTCCGGCGGC
>JARLIV010000238.1 GCA_031291555.1 Methylovirgula sp.
GAGGTCGATTCCCTCGGGGCCGAGCTTGGCCGCCTGCACCTTAGCGCCAGCGAGGGTGAAGGCCTGCACCGCCGGCGGATAGGTCAATTCCTCGAAGATCACCGTATCGTCCTTGGCGATGATGCTGTGGGCGATGACATAGAGCGCCATCTGGCTGCCGCGCGTAACGCAGATGTTTTCCGGCATCGTGTTGAGGCCGCGCGTCATGTTGAGCATTTTCGAGATCGATTGGCGCAAAGCCTCGGTGCCGCGCGGATCGCCGTAGCCGAGGAGCCTCTGGCGCGAGGCGGCGCGTGCGGCGCCCGCATAGGCCTGCGCGATCACCATCGTCGGGATGAGCCTTTGGTCGGGCACGCCGTCGTCGAAGCCAGCCTTGCCTTCGCGTGGCCAGAGCAGCGGCGGCTTGACGGCGCGCCCGCGCGGCTCGGCAATGGTTTGCGCCGGTTCCGGCTCGGCTTTCTTGGGCGCGCCGTCGCGGATGTTGCGCGCGATGAATGTGCCGCGGCGCTGGTCGGTCGTCACCCAGCCTTGCGCGGCGAGTTCGTCATAGGCCTGTACGACGGTCTTGCGATTGACTTCGAGGTCCTTGGCGAGATCGCGGGTGCCGGGCAGGCTGTCGCCGGCGGTGAGCCGGCCGCGCTGGATATCTTCGATGATCGCCTGCGCGATGCGGACGCTGAGACTGCCGCGCCCCTCGGCACGGACAATGAGGTTCGGATTCCATGGACGCAGCATACTGGCCCCTGAGATGGTGGTTTTGGCGCCCAGCGAGCTAGGCCAGGCTCATTTCTTCACAAGCAAAAATTATGCTTGTGGCCCATTCGCCAGACGGCGACTGGCCCAGCCTGGGCCCAAGTGTCCCGAGGCGGCGCGTGCAGTCCAACGGCAGCCGCGGTGGCGTGCAAAAAGATGTTTCATCGTGCCTCGGATTCGGGCGGCGAAAGCCTAAAGAAGATGCCGTTTTATGCCCTGGAGCCCGCAATGCGGGGGCAACCGAGAAAACCGCTCTGATCTGAGCCGCCTGGCCCAGCGCGCAGTTAAGAACTGGATGTTCTGGACGGGCCAACCGGCTCCTAGCTTCGCTAGCAATTGCGACCCAAAGTCGCGAGAGTGGGAGGCTCGTGATCGCTGGCCGCAAGAGGCATCAACCCTCTTTCGAAAGTTTGTCGCCATGGCAACGCAGACGACCTCCGGAAAGCTGAAGGCCAATTGTTTGGGCTTCACTGAACTACTCGCGCAAAATGTCGCGCTCATCTCTCCGACGATGACCGCGGCGCTGATCATTCCCGTCATGTATTCGAACACCGGTGATTGGAGCTGGCTCTCCTATGCACTCGGCACGGTCATGCTGCTGTTTGTCGCCTTCAACCTCAATCAATTCACCAAGCGCTCGACTTCGGCCGGGTCGATGTATGCCTACATCTGCCGCGGTCTCGGCCTGACCGCCGGCGCCATTGGCGGCTGGGCGCTCATCTGGGCCTATCTCGGCATTGCGATGGCGGGCGTCACTGGCTTCACGGTCTTCTCCGGCAAGCTCCTGTCGATGATGGGCATCAATGCGCCACCGATCCTGCTCTTTGCCGTCTGCGTCGCGGTCTCGTGGTTCTGTGCCTGGAAGAACGTCAATCTCTCGGCGCGCGCCATGCTGATCTGCGAAGCGCTGTCGATAGCGTTCATCCTGTTCCTGTCCTTCGTCGTGCTCGGCCATCACGGCTTTGCAGTCGACACCGCGCAGTTCGACACCAAGACGATCCCCTGGTCGAGCATCGGCCTCGGCGTCGTGGTGGCGGTCTTCTCGCTCGTCGGATTCGAGGCGGCGACCGCCTTTGGTGACGAAGCCAAGAACCCGCTAAAGACGGTGCCGGCGTCGATCTATGTCAGCCTGATCATCTCGGGTATTTTCTTCGTCTTCATCACCTATGTCGAAGTACTCGGTACACGCGGTTATTCGACAACGCTCGACAAGATCGACCAGCCGCTCAACATCCTCGCCCAAATGGTCAAGATGCCGATCTTGCAGATTCCGCTTTCGGCCGGTGCGATGCTGAGCTTCTTCGCGTTGAACCTCTCCTGCGTCAGCGCGGGCGGCCGCATCATCTATGCGCTCGGGCGCCACGGCATCCTGCCGCCGGCGACGGCCTCGGCGCATGATACGAACGAGACGCCGCATATTGCAGTGACGATCATGGCGGTGCTGTCGTTCGTCATCCCGACGCTGGCGATCCTCGGCCATCAGGCGCTGCTCGACATCTTCAACGATGCCGGCACTTGCGCGGCCTTCGGCTTCGTCGTGGCCTATGGTCTCGTCAGCGCCGCAGCGCCGGTCTATCTCAAGAAGATCGGCGAACTGAAGCCACTCGACATCGCCGGCTGCGCCGCCTCGCTGCTGCTGCTCGCCGTCCCGGCGATTGGCAGCGTCTATCCGGTGCCGCCGCCGCCGGTGAGCTACTTCCCCTATGTCTTCCTCGCCTATCTCGCGGTTGGCGCGATCTGGATTGCGGCCTTCTACCGCCGCCAGCCGACGGCCTCGGGCTTGATCAAGGAAGACCTCGACCAGAGCCATGCGCGCTACATGGGCGCGGTCGCGGGCGAATAGCTCGACTGCTCAAGAAAACGAGAAGCGCGCCCCGCGGCGCGCTTTTCTATTCGTTCGTCGTCTTGCCGGCACGGCCGACGAGATCCTGGATGAATTGCCAGGCGGTGCGGCCGGAGCGGGCGCCGCGTGTCGTCGCCCATTCGAGCGCCTCGGCGGCCGTCTTCGCCCGGTCCACCTCGAGCGCGTAATGTTCGATGTAGCCGTAGACCATGGCGAGATATTCGTCTTGGCTGCATTTGTGGAAGCCGAGCCAGAGGCCGAAGCGGTCCGAAAGCGAGACCTTTTCCTCCACCGTCTCGCCGGGGTTGAGTGCTGTCGAGCGCTCGTTCTCGATCATCTCGCGGGCGAGCAGGTGGCGGCGGTTAGAGGTCGCGTAGAGGATGACATTGGCCGGGCGTCCCTCGATGCCGCCCTCGAGAACGCTCTTCAGCGATTTATAGCTCGTGTCCTCCGCATCGAAGGAGAGATCGTCGCAGAAGATCAGGAAGCGATAGGGCCGCTCGCGCAGGATCGCCATGAGGTCGGGCAGGTTCTCGATATCCTCGCGATGGATTTCGATGAGCTTCATCGGCCGGTAGGCCGGCGTCGCCGCCAGCCGCTCGTTGATGTCGGCGTGGACGGCTTTGACGAGGGAGGATTTGCCCATGCCGCGGGCGCCCCAGAGCAGGGCATTGTTGGCGGCATAGCCCTTGGCGAAGCGTTCGGTGTTTTCGACAAGGATGTCGCGCACCTGGTCGATGCCGCGCAGCAGTGCCATCTCGACCCGATTGACCTTGACGACCGGATGCAACAGGCCGTCCCGGGCCTGCCAGACGAAAGCATCGGCGCGGGTAAAGTCCGCCGAGGGCGAAAGTGGGGGCGCCAAGCGCTCCAGTGCCTCGGCGATGCGCTTCAGGGTGGGTTCGAGGTCGGATGCGCCCAGTGCGGCGCCGGATTCGCGTTGGCTCGTCATATCGCTCACATATCCAGGATGGACGCGATGTAATGAAGGCTCGCGCCCGCGTCCAGTTTGCCGCCATTGCTTTCGCGCCCGTGCTGGCTATAGTCCCGGCGCAAAATAGGGACGGAATACCCGTGCGGGCCCCAAGCCCTCGAAGGAGAAGATGTTGTTCACCCCGGCTTTCGCTCAGGCCCTTGGCGGCGCGCCCGGCAGCGCCTCGGATATATTTGGCTTCGTCGCGCCCTTCGCGCTGATTGTTATCATCATGTATTTCTTGGTGATTCGCCCGCAGCAGAAGAACGCGCGCAC
>JARLIV010000042.1 GCA_031291555.1 Methylovirgula sp.
ACGGTTGAAGAGACGGTTACGAATGCCTTGCGATATTTTCCGCACTCTTGTCGTCGGCGGGTTAATCACGTGCTAACCGTGATCGGCGAAGCTTGAGAAATGGTTGTTCGCCGGCGCCTTCGCGCTATCCTCTTTCCGCTCGCGCTTTATTGCCTGTCCGGTGCCGCCGGCAGCTATTTCCTCTGGCATGCCGTCAATGATGAGCGCGGTCTGCGCGCCAATGAGGATTATGAGCGTCAAATCAATAACTTGCAGACGCAAGTTGATGAGAAAGAGAAAGAGCGTCAGGCCTGGGAGCGGCGCATTGCGCTATTGAGCGGGGCGACCATCGATCGGGACATGCTCGACGAAGAAACGCGGGCCAGGCTCGGCCGCGTGGACAAGGACGACCTGATTTTCTTCCTCAAGCCCAGCGCTGACGCCCCGGCCTCTCCGACGCCGTGAAATCCTTTAAAAGCACCAGACGCCGTGCAGCTTTCGCGCGCCGGATTTGGACTTTTGCTCGGTAGATTCACGCCCGGCGTTGGAGTAGAAGGAGCGCGAAAAACAGGCAGAACGCACGCCGGCGCCGAAGGCGCGATCTTTGCTTCCCAAGCGACCAGAGGAGACACGATGGCGGCGACATCTGGGAGCCAGGGCAACGGCTCGGCTGCGCCGGAAGCGGCCAGCCTGACCCCTATCAGCCTTCCCAATGCGGGGCTGACGCAATTCACTTTAGACGAGGAACTCGCCGCCTATCGCGAAATGCTGCTGATCCGCCGGTTCGAGGAAAAGGCCGGCCAGATGTACGGCATGGGCCTCATCGGCGGCTTCTGCCATCTTTATATCGGACAGGAAGCCGTCATCGTCGGCATGACTCGCGCCATCAAGCCGGGCGACCAGACGATCACCGGTTATCGCGACCACGCTCATATGCTCGCCTGCGGTATCCCGCCCAAGGCAGTGATGGCCGAATTGACCGGCCGTGCCCACGGCATTTCCAAGGGCAAGGGCGGCTCGATGCACATGTTCTCGAGGGAGCATCGCTTCTACGGCGGCCATGGCATCGTCGGCGCGCAGGTGCCGCTTGGGACGGGGCTCGCCTTCGCTAATCGCTACAATGGCAACGGCAATATCAGTTTCACCTATTTCGGTGACGGCGCGGCCAACCAGGGCCAGGTCTACGAGAGCTTCAATATGGCGGAGCTGTGGAAGCTGCCCGTCGTCTATGTGATCGAGAACAATCGCTATGCCATGGGCACATCGGTCAAGCGCGCCTCGGCAATGACGGATTTCTCGAAGCGCGGCCTTTCCTTCAACATTCCGGGTGAGCAGGTGGACGGCATGGATGTGCGTGCCGTCGCCGCAGCGGCCACACAGGCGGCGCAATGGTGCCGCGACGGCAACGGCCCGATCATCCTCGAAATGCTCACCTATCGCTATCGCGGCCATTCCATGTCCGACCCCGCCAAATATCGGACAAAGGAAGAAGTGCAGAAAATGCGCACGGAGAGCGATCCGATCGAGCAGGTCCGCGAGCGCCTGCTCAACACCCATCAGGCGAGCGAGGCGAGCTTGAAAGACATCGATGCCGAGGTGCGCGCTCTGATCGGCGAGGCGGCCGATTTCGCCACCCACGATTCCGAACCCGATCCCGCCGAGCTTTACACCGACGTTTGGAAATAGCCGCATGTCCGTCGACATTCTGATGCCGGCCCTGTCTCCGACGATGGAGCAGGGCAAGCTCACCAAATGGCTGAAAAAGGAAGGCGATTCCGTCCGCGCAGGCGACGTTCTCGCCGAGATCGAGACGGACAAGGCGACGATGGAGGTCGAGGCGGTCGATGAAGGCACGCTGGCGAAGATCATCGTGCCGGAGGGAACGGAAAATGTCGCGGTCAATTCGCCGATCGGCGTGATCATTGCCGAGGGCGAGAGCGTGAACAACGTTTCCGTCAACGCCGCGGCGCTCAAGGCGCAAATGCCCGGTATGCCGACGGCCGAAGCGCCGCCTTCTTTGTCGACGACCTCTGTCGTGGCGCCGCCCGAACCGGTTGCCACCGACGTAGCGACCGTCAAGATGACGGTGCGCGAAGCTTTGCGCGATGCGATGGCCGAAGAGATGCGCCGCGATCCCAGCGTCTTCGTCATGGGCGAAGAGGTCGCCGAATATCAGGGCGCCTACAAGATTACGCAGGGTCTACTCGAGGAATTCGGCGAGAAGCGCGTCGTCGATACGCCGATCACCGAACATGCCTTCGCCGGTATCGGCATCGGCGCGGCCATGGCCGGGCTCAAGCCCATCGTCGAGTTCATGACTTTCAATTTCGCCATGCAGGCGATCGACCAGATCATCAATTCCGCCGCCAAGACGCATTACATGTCGGGCGGCCAGATGGAATGTCCTATCGTCTTCCGCGGCCCGAACGGTGCTGCCGCCCGCGTGGCCGCGCAGCATAGCCAGGATTATGCCGCCTGGTATTCGCACGTGCCGGGGCTGAAGGTCGTGGTGCCTTACAGCGCCGCCGATGCGAAGGGCCTGCTGAAAAGCGCCATCCGCGACCCCAACCCCGTCATCTTTCTCGAAAACGAAATCCTCTACGGCCATAGTTTCGAAGTGCCGGAAGGCGACGATGTCCTGGTGCCGATCGGCGTCGCGCGTATCGCCCGGCCGGGCAAGGACGTGACGCTCGTCTCCTTCGGCATCGGCATGACATATACGCTGCAGGCGGCCGACGCCTTGGCGGGCGAGGGCATCGAGGCGGAAGTGATCGATCTGCGCACGATCCGCCCGCTCGACATCGAGACGGTGCTGGCCTCGGTGCGCAAGACCGGCCGCTGCGTCACGGTCGAGGAAGGCTGGCCGCAGAGCGGCGTCGGCTCGGAGATTTCGGCGCGCCTTATGGAACGCGCGTTCGATTATCTTGACGCGCCCGTGCTGCGGATCACGGGTCGCGACGTGCCGATGCCCTATGCCGCCAATCTCGAAAAGCTTGCGCTGCCGAATGTCGCAGAGGTCGTCGCGGCGGCGAAAGCCGTCTGCTATCGATAGGGGCGGGCATGTCGATCAAAGTCCTCATGCCCGCGCTGTCGCCGACGATGGAACGGGGCAATCTCACTCGCTGGCTCAAGGCCGAGGGTGATACGGTCAAGCCCGGCGACGTGATCGCCGAGATCGAGACTGATAAGGCGACGATGGAAGTCGAAGCGGTCGACGAAGGCACGCTCGGCAAGATTCTCGTGCCGGCCGGCACCAATGATGTGCCGGTCAACGAGGTCATCGCGCTGATCGCGGAAGAGGGCGAAGACCCGAAGACGCTGGCGGTCGGAGCGTCCGCCCCGAAAGCCGCCGCGGCTGCCCTGGCCGCCGCCGCACCGGCGCCAACTCCGAGCGCTGCGCCAGAGCAGAACGGCGCGCCCGGCAATGTCGTGGCCTTTCCACCGCCGGCGGGCGAAAAGCCCGCGCGCCGCTTTGCTTCGCCGCTGGCGCGGCGTCTCGCCAGCCAGAACAAGCTCGATCTCGCGGCGATCACCGGCAGCGGCCCGCATGGCCGGATCATCGCCGCCGATGTGACGGCCGCGCTGGCAGCAGGACCGGCGAAAGTCGCGGCGGCGCCCTTGCCAAGGCCGACGCAATCCGACGCCATCATCAAGCAATATTTCGCGCCCGACTCGTTCGACGAAGTGCCGCATGAGACGATGCGCAAAACGATCGCGCGCCGGCTCGCCGAGGCGACGGCGGCCATCCCGCATTTCTATCTGACGATCGAATGCGAGATCGACGCGCTGCTCAAACTGCGCGGCGAGTTGAACGCCGCCGCGCCGAAAACGCCGGACGGCACGCCCGCTTACAAGCTCTCGGTCAACGATATGATCGTCAAGGCCCTGGCCTTGGCGCTCGTCGACGTGCCGAATGCCAATGTCACCTTCCTCGAGAATTCCATGCTGCGGCATCATCATGCCGATGTCGCGGTGGCGGTCGCGATCCCTGACGGGCTCATCACGCCGGTGCTGAAACAAGCCGATCTCCTGCCGCTTTCGGCGATCTCGAACACGATGAAGGATTATGCCGCGCGCGCAAAACAGCGGCGGCTGAAGCCGCAGGAATATGAGGGCGGCGTTAGCGCCGTCTCCAACCTCGGCATGTATGGGATCAAGGAATTTGCGGCGATCATCAATCCGCCGCAGAGCTCGATCCTCGCGGTCGGTGCGGGCGAGGGCAGGCCGATCGTGCGGAACGGTCAAATCGTTCCGGCAACGCTGCTCGGCGCGACGCTCTCCTGCGACCATCGCGCCATCGATGGTGCGACTGGTGCGGAACTGCTTGCCGCCTTCAGGCACCGCATTGAAGTGCCGCTGTCTCTGTTGGGGATATAGGGATGGCTGGTGCTTACGACGTCATTGTCGTTGGCGGCGGCCCTGGGGGCTATGTCGCGGCGATCCGCGCGGCACAGCTTGGCTTGAAGACGGCGGTCGTCGAGCGCGAACATTTGGGCGGCATCTGCCTCAACTGGGGCTGCATCCCGACCAAGGCTTTGCTGCGCTCGGCCGAGATTTTCCATTATGCGCAGCACGCCAAGGATTACGGCCTCAGGATCGACGGCAAGATCGGCTATGATGCCGAGGCGATCAAGGACCGCTCGCGGAAAATCTCGGCGCAGCTCAATGCTGGCGTCGGCTTCCTGCTCAAGAAGAACAAGGTCGATGTCATCTGGGGCGAGGCGCAACTGACGAAGCCGGGCGACGTCAGGGTCGGCAAGCCGTTGAAACCGGCGCATCAGCCGCAGGCGGCGCCGCCCAAGGGCATTCTCGGCGAGGGTACCTATCAGGCAAAGCACATCGTCGTTGCGACCGGCGCGCGGCCGCGTGTCCTGCCGGGGCTGGAGCCCGACGGCAAGCTCATATGGACCTATTTCGAGGCGATGATGCCGGACGCTATGCCGAAGAGCCTGATCGTCGTCGGCTCGGGTGCCATCGGCGTCGAATTCGCGTCGTTTTACCGCGACTTCGGGGCTGAGGTGACGCTCATCGAAGTGCTGCCGCGTATTCTGCCGGCCGAGGATGCCGAGGTCGCCGCCCTGGCGCATAAGAGGTTCGAGAAACGCGGCATGAAGATCCTCACCGGCACCAAGATCGTGAAGCTCGAGAAAGGTGCCGAGGGCGTCACCGCCCTTGCCGAGGATACCAGCGGCAAGAGCCAGACTTTGAAAGCCGAGCGGCTGATCTCGGCCGTCGGCGTCACCGGCAATAGTGAGAACCTCGGGCTCGAGGCTTTGGGGGTGACGACGGATCGCGGAATCATCGTCACGGACGGCCTGGGTCGCACCAATGTGCCGGGAGTCTATGCCATCGGCGATGTCGCCGGGCCGCCGATGCTGGCGCACAAGGCCGAGCACGAGGGGGTGATCTGCGTCGAGGCCATCGCCGGGCTTGATCCGCATCCGCTCGACCGTGAGGCGATCCCCGGCTGCACCTATTGCAATCCGCAGATCGCCTCGGTGGGCCTGACCGAGGAAAAGGCCAAGGCGGCAGGCTATGAGCTCAAGATCGGCCGCTTCCCCTTCATCGGCAATGGCAAGGCGATTGCACTGGGTGAGCCCGAGGGTCTGACCAAAACGATCTTCGACGCCGCGACCGGCCGGCTGCTCGGCGCGCATATGATCGGCGCGGAGGTGACGGAACTCATTCAGGGTTTTGTCGTCGCCATGAACTGCGAGACGACCGAGGCGGAGCTGATGCACACGATCTTCCCGCACCCGACCCTATCGGAGACGATGCATGAGAGCGTGCTCGACGCCTATGGCCGCGCAATCCATATATAAGGGATGGCAGGAGAATTGAGATGACGTTAGTGGAGGCGCCGAAGGCGCGCCATCCGGAGAAAGCGCATCGGCCGGATCAGCCTGTAGCGAAAAAGCCTGATTGGATTCGCGTCAAGGCGCCGGGCTCGCCCGCCTGGCGCGAGACCGCGGCGATCGTGAAAGAGCACCGGCTCGTCACCGTCTGCGAGGAGGCCGGCTGTCCGAACATCGGCGAGTGCTGGGAGAAGAAGCACGCGACCTTCATGATCCTGGGCGACACTTGCACCCGGGCCTGCGCCTTCTGCAACGTGCGGACCGGCCTGCCCGGCGCAATCAATCCGCATGAGTCGGCGCAGGTGGCGGAGGCCGTCGCCAAGCTGCGTCTCGCCCATGTCGTTATCACCTCGGTCGACCGCGACGATCTTGAGGATGGCGGGGCGGGACATTTCGCGGCGGTGATCGGCGCCATCCGCGCCGCGAGCCCGGCGACGACGATCGAAGTTCTGACGCCGGACTTTCTGCGCAAGCCTGGCGCGCTGGAGATCGTCGTGGCGGCCAAGCCCGATGTCTTCAACCACAATCTCGAAACCGTGCCGTCGAAATATCCCAGCGTGCGGCCCGGCGCGCGCTATTTCCATTCGGTGCGGCTGTTGCAGCGGGCAAAGGAGCTCGATCCGCAGCTCTTCACCAAGTCCGGCATCATGCTCGGCCTCGGCGAAACGCGCGACGAGATTTTGCAGCTTATGGACGATCTGCGCAGCGCGGATGTCGATTTTCTCACCATCGGCCAATATTTGCAGCCAACGCGCAAGCACCATCCGGTGCTCTCGTTCCCGACGCCGGAAGAGTTCAAGGCGCTGGCCGAGATCGCCCTCGCCAAGGGCTTCCTGCTCGCCGCGGCAACGCCGCTCACCCGCTCGTCCTATCACGCCGCCGAGGATTTCGCTAAACTCAAGGCCGCGCGGGCGAGTCGGGACTGATCGTTTTTGTCGCGATGCAAGCGGCATCGCTCTTTGCTATCGATGCAACATGCCCAGCTTTCGCACCAACCGGATCGTTCCCCATCCCGCCAGGGCGATGTTCGACCTTGTCGCGGATGTCGAAGCCTATCCGAACTTCCTGCCTCTGTGCCGGGCGCTAACTATACGTGAGCGCAGCGTTTTGCCGGATGGACGCAGCTTGCTCGTCGCTGACATGGAGGTCGGCTATAGGGCGATCCGCGAGCGCTTCACGAGCCGTGTGACCTGCGATCCCGAGAATCTCGACATCCTTGTCGAATATGTCGACGGGCCGTTTCGCCATCTTGAAAATCGCTGGCATTTCCTTGAGCGCGGCGAACGCTCATGCAAGATCGAGTTCGACATTGCCTACGAGTTCAAGAGCCGGACATTGGCGGTGCTTGTCGGCGGCATGTTCGAGACGGCGTTCCGCAAATTTGCCGAGGCTTTCGAGAACCGCGCCGACCTGGTTTACGGCCGCGCCGGCTAAAGCGTGTTTGCGCTCAGCACAGCGGGTCAGCCCGCTGTGGCGTTGAACAGAAGATCGAGAGCGACTTCGATTGCCGCGAGACGAATCTGGCTACGGCCGATAGGGCCGAATCTCTTCTCGATCGTGACGATTTGGCCCGCACGGCCATAGCCGAAATAGACTAGCCCGACAGGTTTCGCCTCCGATCCGCCATCGGGCCCGGCGATTCCGGTTACGGAGAGCGCGACGTCGGCAGCGGAAAAGCGCAAGGCGCCTTCCGCCATGGCTTCAGCAACCTCGGCGCTGACGGCGCCAAATTGATCGAGAAGATCTGGGGCGACGTCGATGCACTCTTCCTTGGCGCGGTTCGAATAAGCTACATAACCGCGCTCGAAGACTTTCGATGAACCGGGGATCTCGGTGATCAATCCGGCGATCAATCCGCCGGTACAGGATTCGGCGGTGACGAGCGTCAACCTCCGCTCGCGATAAAGATTGACGAGCGTCGCTGCACGCTGTCGTAAAGGGGAATCAAACATGAGATCCTGTAAACTGATTACTTAGCCCCGTGCAAAAAAAAATGCTACGTGCCCGAATGCCATAGCTGCAATTACCGAAACGTGTGTGTCGGGTGCATTCCACTGAAAAATTTTTGCGCCTCTCTATAATATGCAAGGCATTATCATTCAAATCGAGCACGATGCGTGTCGGGACGAGCGAGGGTTGTGCTGCGTCTGCTTCGGCAAGCTTCGCTTCCCCTAAGGAAGGCTCATTTGCCGTTCGCGAAGAGCCTTTGCGTCTTCGGGTAGCGGGCGAGAACCGCTTGCCGAATCCCGGCGATATCGAGCGCCCAGGCCAAGCCGCAATAGACGATCGGGCCGATCGTCACGGCGCTGACAAGCGCGAGCCATGACGGGCCGATGCTGCGCAATGGCCAGATCGCGAGAAGCATGGCCGCGGTCGCGGCGAGCACGGCGAGGAGGTCACGCAGCCGCGGCCAGCTTTCGCCAAGCCGCGCGCCCATGATCGCGATTGCGGTTGCACCGACGGCATAGCTCGCGCAATGGATCCACGCAAAGGCTTCAAGCCCGCCGCCGCGCGCCAAAACGGCGAGAAGCGCGACGTAACAGGCGAGCGCTGCCAGCGCCGCCCAAATGACTTGGCGCGTTTTCATCGCGAGTTGAAAGACGGGGCCGAAGGCGAACTGGGCGAGGCAATAGAGAACCAAGCCCGGCACGAGAATGAGACTGAGCGGTGCGAAACTGCTACGATATTTCGCCGGAATGAGGATTGCCTCGAAAGAAGGCATGATCGCCACATAACCGGCTGCAAGAGGCAATACGACGGCGACGACCAGCAGCATGTTGATGGCGACTTGCTTTTGCGCGGCGGCCTTGCCGTGCGTCGCTTCGCGGCCAACGACAAGCTGGAACAAGAAAACGTCGAAACCTGCGGCGACGGTCTGCAGGAGGCGCTGGCTGAGGTCGGTCGCGAGCGCAAGCTGCCCCGCCGCAGCAAAGCCGAGCCAGGCGGCGGCGAGCGAACGGTTTGCCAGCAGAATGAGCTGATAGATGACATTGGCGATCACCAACGGAACGCCGTAGTGTCCAAAAGAAAGGATGCGGTCCTTGCGCGCAAGCGAGAGCGCTGTGCCAGGATCGCGGAGTTCGCGCCGGACCGGTGCGAGTGAAACAAGTGCGGCCAAGCTCGACGCGGCCAGAACCGCGGCGGCGTCATGCAGAAAGACGCCGGCCGCGATCATGAAGACCAAGCCGGCGATATTCTTGACGATGACCAGTTTCGCATAGGCGACGTTGCGGAATCGCGCGCGGGCGAGCGCTGCCCAATATTCAAAGAATCCATTGGCAATGGCCGTGACTATGGTCGCGGCGGACAGCGCCGGAGAGAGGTGTAGCTTGCCGCTAAGGAGCAGCAGAACCGCGCCGATTAGCATCAGCACGAGCGCGCCGCCGAGGTAGGCGGCGTTGAGGCTGGCCCGCAGGTCCGGCTCGCTTTCCCGCGCGACTGCGCCATAGAGACGGGTCGCCGAAAGCCGCAGCCATTCGAACACGATCGAATTGAGCGTTAACGCAAGCGTCGCGCCGATGGCGAAGCGGCCGAACTCGGCCGGCCCCAGAATTTTGGCGACCGCCAGGCCGAGCGCGAAATTGATCGCCGCATTTAATAAGAAGGTTAGAGAAATCAACATAATGACGGCCGCTGCGCAAACTTGGCCATCTTAGCGCGCAGCCTTGAAGGAAGAGTTACGCGGCCCGGCTGCGCCAAGTTCTGTTGGCTCAGCGGGGCGCGCGATCAGATGGAATAGCTGAAGGAATCGTAGGCAAGCTTGCTCAGGATCTGGTTCATGTCGCGCGCCGGCTCTGGGCAGCCGGCGGTGCCCACGATCTTGGCCGGAACGCCGGCGACGGTCGAATTGGCCGGCACCGGGCTCAGCACGACCGAGCCGGCCGCGACGCGCGCACAGGGCCCGACATCAATGTTGCCGAGGATTTTAGCCCCCGCGCCGATCATTGTGCCGCTCTTGATTTTGGGATGCCGGTCGCCGGACTCCTTGCCGGTGCCGCCGAGCGTTACGTTCTGCAGGATCGAGACATTGTCCTCGATGACGGCGGTGGCGCCGACCACGAAGCCCGTCGCGTGATCGAGAAAGATGCCGCGGCCGAAGCGCGCCGCCGGATGAATGTCGGTCTGGAAGAGTTCGGACGAGCGGCTTTGCAGATAGAAGGCGAGGTCGCGCTGATTGTTGGTCCAAAGATAATGCGCGAGCCGATGCGTCTCGATAGCGTGAAAGCCCTTGTAGTAGAGCAGGGGCTCGATCAGCCGCGCCGTGGCCGGATCGCGATCGACGACGGCGGCGATATCGGCGCGGAACGCTTTGCCGATATCAGGGTCGTCACGAAGGGCAGCACTGAAAGCATCAATGATGAGGTCGGTCGAGACCGTGCCGTTGGCGAGCCGCAAGGCGATCCGATGGATGACCGCCTGCTCGAACGTATCCCGGTTGATGACCGTGGTCAGGATCAGCGTGGCGAGAACCGGCTCGCGCGCCAGGGCATCGGCCGCCTCCTGCCGCAGGCGCTCCCAAAGATTGTCATCGGAGAAAACTTGCCGAAGGGTCGGCGCTGGTGAAGTCGATACGAGCATGACACGCGCTTTCTCGGATGCCATAAGCCAATTCCCGGTCAACGACAACAGCTAAGGTGGCGGCCGCCGATGTCGTTCATTCGGCTGCTCGCGCGAGTGTGCCGGCGGCGGCAAAGCCGCGATCAAGGTCAGCAACGATATCGTCGATATGCTCAATGCCAACCGACAAGCGGACGTAATTATCCGACACGCCTGTTGCAAGCTGATCCTCGGCCGACAATTGCGAATGTGTCGTTGTCGCCGGGTGGATGGCGAGGCTACGCGAATCGCCGATGTTGGCGACGTGGTAGAAGAGCTCAAGCCCGTCGATGAAGCGCCGGCCCGCCTCGCGCCCGCCCGCCAGCTCGAAGCCGACAAGGCCGCCATACCGGCCGCGCAGATATTTGTCGGCACGGGCCCGCTCGGCGCCGCTCTGCTGCGAGGGATGGATGATGCGCACGACCTCCGGCCGCTGCTTGAGATATTCGACGACCTTGTTGGCGTTCTCGACATGCCGCTCGATGCGCAAAGCGAGCGATTCAATGCCTTGCAGGATGAGGAAGGCGTTGAACGGCGACAGGGCCGAGCCGAGATCGCGTAGCAATGTCGTACGCGCCTTCAGGATATAGGCGATAGGCCCCAATGGCTTCGACGCCTCGGCCCAGATCGCGCCATGATAACTCGGGTCCGGCGTGTTGAGCGCCGGCTGGCGCTGCGGAAACTTCTCCCAGTCGAAATTGCCGCCATCAACGATGAGGCCGCCGATCGAATTGCCGTGGCCGCCGAGGTATTTCGTCGCCGAATAGACGACGATGGCCGCGCCGTGCTCGAAGGGGCGGGCGATGAGCGGCGTCGCGGTGTTATCGACGATGAGCGGAATGCCATAGTCGCGGCCGATCGCGGCGATTTCGCCGATCGGCGGCACGATGAGCTTCGGGTTCGGCAGGGTTTCGAGATAATAGGCGCGGGTGCGTTCGTCCGTCGCGCGGCGAAAATTCTCCGGGTCAGCGGGATCGACGAAGCGAACCTCTATGCCTTGCGTCTTCAGCGTATTGGCGAAGAGGTTCCAGGTGCCGCCATAAAGATCGGTCGCGGAGACGACATTGTCGCCGGCGAAAGCGATGTTCTGGAGCGCGAAGGCCGAGGCGGCTTGGCCCGAGGAGACCGCGAGCGCCGCGGCACCGCCCTCGAGTGCGGCGACGCGTTGTTCGAGCACATCGTTCGTCGGATTGCCGATGCGTGTGTAGATGAAGCCGAGTTCGCGCAGCGCGAAGAGATTTTCCGCATGCGCGGTATGATGGAATTGGTAGGATGTCGTCTGATGAATTGGCACGGCGACGGAACCAGTCGTGGGGTCGGCGCGCCAGCCCGCATGCAGGGCCAAGGTTTCCGGCTTATGTGCATCGTGCGACATGGCTTGCTCCAATTGCGAAGTTAAAACGGAAAAGGAAACGGGCGTCGTTCCGTTGGTTAGAAGGCTTGGTGCGGATCCGGCTTCGGCACCGACTCGCGGCGCGTAATCAATTGGCGCGCGGCGCGCTCGGCCGCGTAAGGCTCGGCGAATTGCTGGCCCTCGAGCGCATTGAAGCGATGGGCTGCGGCAAAAAAGCTGAACGTCTCGGCGGATGCGTCGCGGACCACGATCCCCGCCGTTTGTCCGCCAACTTGGACGACATAAGCATCTGACATGGGGGAACCCTTGAATCTTCGCGGCAAATGAGCCGGCGTGTCGGTTACGGCTGCGTGCGGGGTCGCGGACATCCGCGTGGGGCGACGGCCGGACAACAGGCTGCGATCAACGAAGGCTTTGAAGGGTGCATTTTCAGCATCACAGATCGTGGCGACACCTTGCCGCTATCCCTCCGATCATGCATTGTCTATAAAATTTGTCAACTAAGAGAGTTCGACGCGTTGCGCGCGTGAACGCGCAACAGTGCGCTCTGTAGAATGATCTTCTAAAGTCTAGAAATAACATAGAAAAGTTTATGCCTATACAATGACTTGCGGATTTTAAGTTGAACCTATACGAAAGCTTCGTTTAGTAAGCTAACACCGAGATGATATAGAATAATATTCTTATAATGAAGAATATTATTCTATAGATTTCTTAAAACGACGTGGCAGGAGGCCCGGAATGCCTGACGAAGTCGAAGAACCGCACATCCGCCGAACCTTAAGCGAGGCCGCGGCCCGGCAGCTGGCCAATGCCACCAAGACGCGGGCGCAATGGTCCGGGATTACGCCGCGCTGGCTCGTCTCTTTCCTGCCCTGGACGCCGGTCGAAGCCGGCATTTACCGGCTCAACAAAGTGCGCGAGGACGATTCCTTGGCCGACGCCGATGTCGCCTGCAGTCCGCGCCGGGACATCGATTCGGACCTGCCGCTGACCTTCGTCGATTATGAAGCCGCGCCGCGCGAATATTCGCTCAATGCGGTCTCGACCGTGCTTGATGTGCAGACCCGCGTCTCCGATCTTTACAGCCATCCCTACGATCAGATTCAGGAGCAGGTCCGCCTGCTCGTCGAAAAGGTCAAGGAGAAGCAGGAAGCCGAACTCATCAACAATCGTGAGTACGGCCTGCTGACGAACGCACATCCGTCGATGAAGATCACGACGCGCGGCGGCGCGCCGACGCCGGACGATCTCGACGAACTCATCACCAAGGTGTGGAAGGAACCGGCTTTCTTCCTCGCCCATCCGCGCGCGATTGCGGCTTTCGGCCGTGAATGCACGCGCCGGGGCGTGCCGCCGCCGACGGTTACGCTTTTCGGCTCGCCCTTCATCACCTGGCGCGGTCTGCCGCTGATTCCGAGCGACAAGCTTTATATCGATGAGGCCGGCAAGACGAATATCCTCTTGCTGCGCACGGGCGAGAAGAAGCAGGGCGTCGTCGGTCTATTTCAGCCGGGCATTCCGGGCGAGGTCGCGCCGAGCCTTTCGGTGCGTTTCATGGGCATCAACCGCAAGGCGGTCGCGTCCTATCTCATCTCGCTTTATTGCTCGGCGGCCGTGCTCACGCATGACGCGCTTGGCGTTCTCGAAGGAGTCGAGGTGGGCAAGTACCACCAATATCCCTTTAATTACGCCTAAGCCTTTATCTCGCGCCAAGGATCCGGCGGCCTCGCGCCGCCGGATGGAATCAATAGGGTCAGCCCATGCCTTCGGCACCGTCCGCGCCCGATCCGAGCCTGATCGCGCAACTTGCTAATTACTTCTTCCGTTCGCCGCCGGACGGCCCGATCCCGACGCAAGATTCGCCGGGCATGCCGCTCGTGCCGCCGAGCCCCAATATGGCGCCGGCGCCCTCGGTTGTGACCAGCGCCGCGCCGTATATTCCGGCGCCGCTCCCATTAGGACCGCCGGATTTTCCGCCGACGACCATCGCTTCGATCGTGCCGACGCCGAATATTTCCGCGCCGACAACACCGGCCGCGCCGCATGGCCTGCCCGACGTGCCGCAGCCAGGCTCGACCGCCGGCGGTTTCGCGCCTGAAGTGCCGGGCGATCTCGATGCGGCAGGGCCGCTCTCGCATCTCGCCGAATTCACTTCTTTCGTGCCGAAGGAACATCTCCTTTCGCCGCATAGCGCGCAGGATCTGACGCCGTCGCCGTTCAATGCGCCGTCGAAGGATTCGCTCTATTTTCTCAGCGACAATGTGCTTGCGCGGCGCGAGCTCGATCTCGGCGCGGTGCCGGCGGCGCCGACGACTTCCTTTGCTCCGGCTTCGCCCGCAATCCCGCAGCCCGATGCGTCCGGCGCGTCGCTCGAACTTCCGCAAAGCGCCGGCGCGCATGTCCCGGCTGCGACGCCGTCAGTTGCCGACGCGCCGCTGAACGTCGCGCCACAAAGCCTGACATGGCCCGGCGCGCCCGCCGTTCCGTCAACGCCGGTCAATGTCCCGTATGTGCCCGACAGTCCTGGCGTCCCCGACGCGCATGTGCCGGGGGAGGCCTTCTATTTCCTCGGTCCGGCGAAATCCTTTGCGCCGGCCGAGCCTTTGCCGCAGCAGGGCGCGACAGCCCCCGCAGTACCGATGCAGGCGCCCGCCAGTTTCTCGCCGCAGATCGTCGCGCTGGAAACGGCGCCCGCGGCCGTCGACCTCGGCCCGGTGACGCGGCCCTTCGACGCTTATACAGTGAAGCGCGACTTCCCGATCCTGCAAGAAAAAGTGCATGGCAAGCCGCTCGTCTGGCTCGACAATGCCGCGACGACGCAGAAGCCGCAGTCGGTGATCGATCGGCTCGCTTATTTCTACGAGCACGAGAATTCTAACATTCATCGCGCTGCGCACGATCTCGCCGCACGCGCGACCGATGCCTATGAGGCGGCGCGGCAGAAGTCGGCGCGCTTTCTCAACGCGGGCTCCGAGCGCGACATCATCTTCGTGCGCGGCGCGACCGAGGGTATCAATCTCGTCGCCAAGGCCTGGGGCGGCCGCAACGTCAAGGAAGGCGACGAGATCGTCATCACTTGGCTGGAGCATCACGCCAATATCGTTCCCTGGCAGCAGCTTTGCGGCGCCGTCGGCGCCAAGCTTCGCGTTGCGCCGGTCGATAATTCCGGCCAAGTGATCCTCGAAGAATATGAAAAGCTGCTCGGGCCGCGCACGCGCATCGTCGCCATGCCGCAGGTTTCCAACGCGCTCGGCACGATCGTACCGGTCAAGGAGATGACCGCGATCGCGCATCGCTACGGCGCCTGTGTGTTGGTCGACGGCGCGCAATCGGTCTCACATATGCCGGTCGACGTGCAGGCGATCGACTGCGATTTCTTCGTTTTCTCCGGCCACAAGGTCTTCGGCCCGACAGGCATCGGCGTCGTCTACGGCAAGCCGGACGTGCTGGCGCATATGCCGCCCTGGCAGGGCGGCGGCAATATGATCGCGGACGTCACGTTCGAGAAGACGATCTATCAGCCGCCGCCGGGCCGTTTCGAGGCCGGCACGGGCAATATCGCCGATGCGGTGGGTCTCGGCGCGGCGCTCGACTATGTCGAGTCGATCGGGCGCGAGATCATCGATCGCTACGAGCATGAATTGCTCGTCTATGCGACCGAGAAAATGCTGAATGTTCCGGGCCTCACCATAATCGGCACGGCGACGGAAAAGGCGAGCGTGCTCTCCTTCGTGCTCGACAATTGCCGCAGCGAGGATGTCGGCAAGGCGCTGAACCAGGAAGGCATCGCGGTGCGGGCAGGGCACCATTGCGCGCAGCCGATCCTGCGCCGTTTCGGCCTGGAAACAACGGTGCGCCCGTCACTCGCCTTCTACAACACAAAGGACGATGTCGATCTCCTGGTTGCGACGCTGCATCGGATCCAAGCGGGACGAGGCAAACGGTAACCATGACGCGATAGTGAAGAGGCTTTTCACAGGGCAGCCTCTTTCTCACCGCATTCAGCGTTCAGGGCTCTCCCTCTGACCAAGGGGAGTCCTTTATGCAGTCCAAGTTCTTGAGATTAGCCGCTGGTCTCGGCGCGACCGCCGCAGCCGCGCTCTATGGAACGTCCGCCGCACAGGCGCACGAGTACTATCACCATCATCATCACTATCGTGCGGCATATGATGATCGCCCCCTGACGGTCACCAAGCATCACCACCGTTATTATGCGGCCCCCGTCGCGGCGATGCCGGACCCCTGGCACGGCCCCGTGCCGGTCATTACCGGCCCGAACTATGTCGCGGCGACGCTGGTGAGCTTGCCGTTCCGCGCCGTCAATACGGTTTTCCCGGCCTATGGCGATCCGGCGACCAATCCGCTGATCTTCGTCGGCGCTCCGGTTCACGTCGCCGCCCAGGTGGCGGAATTTCCGTTCTATGCCGTCGGCACCGTCTTCGGCGCGCCGCCGCCGGTGGCTTATTGAGCGATCGCTCTGAACGCAGGGTTGCCGCTGAGCGGCAACCCCTCAGACATGGATCGGCAGGGCCGTCTCGGCCTTGATGCTTTCGAGCGCGAAGCGGGAGGTCACCTTCTTCAGCGGCAGCGTTTCGATCAATCTCTTGTAAAACGCATCGAAGCTTTTGGTATCGGCGACGATCACCTTGAGCAGGTAGTCGACATCGCCCGCCATGCGGTAGAGGTCGAGCACTTCGTCCATTGCCGAGATCGTCCGCGCGAATTGATCGAGCTTGTCGTGCGCATGTTCGCCGACTTCGATCGTCACGAAGAC
>JARLIV010000239.1 GCA_031291555.1 Methylovirgula sp.
AAAGCGCCGTTGACCATGTCCTCGCCGATGACGATGAGCTCGCGCCGCACGGCGAGATCGTGGATCATGCGGCCATAATCGGCGGCATTGATGATCGTCGTCGCCTCGGCCGCGAGCCGGGCCAGATATTGCGAGATGGTGATTTCGCCGAGGCTGTGCTCGCCAAGGAAGGTTTTCAGCGTGATCGGCGTCGCCAGCTTGCCTTCGCGGATGAGGCGGCTCGCGACGTCATAGATGCGGCGGTGCAATTCGTCGGAAAAATCCTCGATCTTGAGGAAGTCCGACACGCGGTCGAAGGCGTCGTTATTGACCAGTATGGCACCGAGCAGCGCCTGTTCCGCCTCGATGTTGTGCGGCGGCACCCGATAGGCGGGATCGTTATTTTGCGCGGCGCGAACAGCGGTTGGAAAGGTGGTGGCGGCCATGATTTCAGCAGCGAATCACTTGCCCGAAACGATCGGAGGACGCCCCTTGTCGCATGCGGGTTCGCCGGATTGGAATCAAATTCGCCGGGGCGCAAAAGCCGTCCCGTAATCCACAAAGCGAAAAGATTTTCGCGTTGTGTGCGGCACAGCTCTAGACATTTGCAATCGTGTCGATCCGCGTCGGGCTTGGGGCGCCATGCCCGGCGCCGGGCCGGGCATGGCTTGCGTGGCAGCGGGAGCCGCCTGCGTCTTAGCCCTCTTCGCCAGCGGCTTCGGCCAGCGCCGCGCCGACTTCGAGGCCGAGTTCCTGAATCGAGGTCTCCTCGACGACGGTCAGCGTCTCGCCCTTGGCTTGGCGCTCGGCCTCTTCCGGCGAGCGGGCGACGTTGACGGTGATTTTCGCTTCGACTTCGGGATGCAGGTGGACGGCTACGCCGTGGAGGCCGAGCGTCTTGATCGGGGTGATGAGCGCGATCTGCTCGCGGCCGACCTTGAAGCCGCCGGCGCTCACCGCCTCGGCAATGTCACGCGCCGAGACCGAGCCGTAGAGCTGGCCGGTCTCGCCAGCCTGACGGACGATGACGAAGCTCTTTCCGTCTAGCTTCTCGGCGACGGCACCCGCCTCGCTCTTGAGTTGCAGGTTGCGCGCTTCGAGATCGACCTTCTGGTCCTGGAAGCGCTTCTTGTTGGCTTCCGTCGCACGCAGGGCTTTGCCGGTCGGCAGCAGGAAATTGCGCGCATAGCCGTTCTTCACGCGAACCGTGTCGCCCATCTGGCCGAGCTTGGCGACGCGTTGGAGCAGGATGACGTCCATGAGATTGTTCCTTTAGTTTAGGTCATTGCGGGGAGATCGCGGCCGCTTCTTTGCGGGCACGCAGGGAAAAGCCGGCTTCAAGCAAGCCGAGCAGGGTGAAGGGCGCCAGTGACCAGGGCAGCAGCGGCACCGTGAAAAGATAGATGACGAAGAGCAGGTTGTTGCGCAGCCGCAGCCCCTGCGTCACGACATGGATGACGGCGAGCCCTTGCAGCGCGAAAGCGGCGCCGAGCACGCTTGCCGCCAGGCTCGCGAGAAGGCCGGTTGGGCCGCCGACGAAGATGAGTCCGGCCGCGGCGAAAAAGACGAGCACGAGCAGGCGCGGCACCCGGAACTCGCGGGCGACGTTTGGCCACGGCACTTGCAGGCGCTGCGAGATCTGCGCGATGCGTCCGGCCAGCCAAAGGTCGATGAGAAAGATGACGAAGATGACGCCGGCGGCGACCGCCGGCAGGGCCTTGGCCATGAAGCGCGCGACGGCGTCGATCTCGTTGCGGCGCAGCAGGTCGGCGCCAGCCTCCTGCTTCATCACCGGCGTGATGTTGGTCGCGATCTTGTCGACCAGCGCAGCGAAATTCTCATGTTCGAGCACGAGCGTTGCGAGCACGCCCGCGACGATGAGAAAGGCAAAGACCGCGGCGGTGACGATGACGAGGCTGAGGCGCGAGCCATCCTTGCCGCTTTTGGCGGGCGCGAAGGGCGCGAAGGGCAGAACCGGCAGGCTGGGAGAAAGGCTCACGAGCCGCGCCAGCCACCAGGAGGGCAGACCCTCGCAGAGCACGAAGACGCCGCCGTTGAAGGCGGCATTCAGGAAGGCGGCGGGGCTCAAGTCCTGCGGGCTTGCCGCGATCAGCAGGGCGACGAGTGTGATAAGCGCGGCGAGCACCGCGCCAAGTCCGGTCACATGGCCGAAGCCGATGGTCGCGATCATCAGCGGCAGCGGCGAGAGATAGGCAAGCATCAGCGCCGGCACCGAGCCCTGGAAGGCTGCCAGCAACAGAAGCGTCGCCGCAAGGCCGCTGCCGAAAGCGACCGCACCACGATTGTCGGGGGTTTGTACCTGCTTATTTGCCATCGCCGAGCTGTCCCGCCGTCGCGGTTAGGGATTTTCGTCCCAGCCGAGCCGCCGGGCTTAGCCGGCGGCTTTATGCGTCGAAATTATTTAGCGAATCACGTAGGGCAGCAGCCCAAGGAATCGCGCCCGCTTGATTGCCTTCGCGAGCTCACGCTGTTTCTTGGACGAAACGGCGGTGATGCGCGAGGGCACGATCTTGCCACGCTCGGAAATGTAGCGCGAAAGAAGCCGCGTGTCCTTGTAATCGATCTTCGGCGCATTCGGGCCGGAGAAGGGGCAGGTCTTGCGGCGGCGGAAGAAGGGGCGCCGGGCCGGCGCCGCAGCGGTCATCGTCATCACAATGCTCCTTCTTCGGGGCCAGCCTCATCGCGCGGGCGGCGTGGACCACGATCGCCGCGGTCAGGCCGCGCGCCGCCGCGGCCGCCACGCTCACCGCGCTCACCACGCTCATCGTCGTCGCGCTTGCGCAGCATGGCCGACGGGCCGGCTTCCAATTCCTCAACGCGGACGGTCAGGAAGCGCAGGATGTCCTCGTTGATGCCTTCCTGCCGCTCGAGCTCATTGAGCGCGGCGGCCGGCGCGTTGAGATTGAGCAGGGTGAAATGCGCCTTGCGGTTCTTCTTGATCCGGTAGGCGACGGACTTGACGCCCCAATATTCGGTCTTTTCGACCTTGCCGCCATGCGCCTCGATGACGCCTTTGAATTGCTCGGCGAGAGCCTCCACCTGCTGGGCGGAGACGTCCTGGCGAGCAAGAAAAACATGCTCGTAGAGAGCCATGATCTTGCCTTTCCTGTTGCGCGGCCGGCGCAGAGCCCTTCGAGCCCCGGAAAGGCTCGAACGAACGAAGGCGGAGACACGGGAAGACGAATTTTTGGAATTCTGCGCATCGTTTTCGCATCATCTGGTCCAAAAAGTCTTGCAACTTTGTGGGATGATGCGCGATGCGCCTTCCGTTCAGCCCCCGGCCGAAACCGCTGGCCGCGAGCCCTCGGCTCGCGGGAAGCGGGCTTTATACGCATATCGGCGGCGAAATCAAGAAATGTTGTGCTCTGCGCGGTCAAAAGAGAAGTAGGCCGGCGCCCGCGGCGCCGGTATCATCCCTGCATGGCGCGTTTTGACCGAATCTTCGCCTCGGCGATGGCTGTTGGCTTCAGCGGCTTGCTGTGCGCCATCGGTCCCGCGGCGGCGCAAAGCCAGAATGGCTATGGCTTGACCGATCTCAAGCCTTACGCGGGGGCGCTCGACCGGCCGGCGCAACCGTCGGGGGCGCCGAATTCCGCCACGATCAGCACGCCTGCTGTCAAGCCGAGGCCGGGCAGCGATCCCGTCTTCAGCCTGCACATGTTCGGCGGCGCGATGATCGACAGCAGGATCGGGCGGTAGCAGGCGGCGCTGAGGCCGCCCGCGCGACGAAATCAATCCTTGTCGCCGCCGCCGCTGGCGGGCGCCATCTTATCCATGCTGTCCATCTTGCCGTGCTTGCAGGCCGAGCGGAATTTCTTGCGCGCCTTGCCGTGCAGGCCCTTGGCGTCGGCTTCCTTGGAACATTCGATCGACTTGGCGGAATGCATGACGGCCGGCTTCGGCGCGGGCGCCGTTGTCGTGCTGGTGCTTTGCGCCAGAACCGGCGAAATGCCGAAGCCGGCGAGGGCCGCGAAAAGAGCGAGCGTCGAAAGCTTTTTCATTATGACCTCCTCAAAGAGTGACGAATTCTCGCCACGAATTCGGGAGGCGGACATTCTGCCTCGTCAGATGAACGCCCCATGAAATCGGCATTGGCGCGTGGCGAAGCTTTTGTCTAAAAAGGCGAGGCTTGTGCTCAAAGGCACGGGCCCCATTCGCCGGTTTCGCGGATGCGCCAGGATTTCACTCCCGCCTTGGCGACGACCGTGCGCCCGGTCTTGGCGATGGCGACGAGATGTTTGAAGACGAGCGGATTGCGCCAGGCGAAGGGCTTATCCGGATCGCAGACGGCGCGATATTCGTCGCAGTCTTCATCCTCCATGAGGATCGTCCCGACACGGTCCGGCCGCAATTGCGGGCTCATGCCGCGGTCGCCCTTCCATAGGCACTCGTAATCACGGCAGACACTGGGCCGCGAATTATAGATGGCGCAGCCGGACCCGGCGATGCAGTTCGGGCAGAAAGGGCCTGCCGGTTTGTTCAGCTCTTCGATTTCGAGCACTTTACAGCACATGCTGCAGGTGCCGCAGGCCTTGCCAGGGATGTCCATGTTTGATTTGTGCTCTGCCTACTGCGGGATTTGGAAGATTTCGCATCTTGCCGCGCTGCAGCGCGGAGGCAAATGAAATTCCGCACTCAAGCGCGCCGTCACCAGGAAAACTTGACACAGCACACCGTCAGTGCCAGTCGCACCCCCGGAAAAGTTAACGGATAGGGTAGCATGGCGAAAGCATTCGTATTTCCGGGGCAGGGGTCTCAAGCCGCCGGCATGGGCAAAGCCCTGGCCGACGCTTTCGCGCCCGCGCGCGACGTCTTTGCCGAAGTCGACGAAGCGCTGCACCAGAAGCTTTCCACGCTGATGTTCGAAGGGCCGGAGACGGAGCTGACTTTGACCGCCAATGCGCAGCCGGCGCTCATGGCAACGAGCCTCGCGGTCGTGCGTGTACTGGAAGCGGAGGCGGGGCTCGATCTCGCCAAGGACGCGGCTTTTGTCGCCGGCCATTCGCTCGGCGAATATTCGGCGCTCGCTGCCGCAGGGGCGTTTTCGATCGCCGATGCCGCGCGTCTCTTGCGTCAGCGCGGTACGGCGATGCAGCAGGCTGTCCCGGTCGGCGCCGGGGCCATGGCGGCGCTGATCGGCCTTGATCTCGAAGGTGCCCGCGCCGTGGCGGACGAGGCGCAGCGCCAGGCGGGCACAGTCTGCGCCGTCGCCAATGACAATGGCGGCGGCCAGGTGGTGATCTCCGGCACGAAAGCCGCTGTCGATGCGGCGATCGAGATCGCCAAGACCAAGGGCGTCCGGCGGGCGGTGCCGCTCGCCGTTTCCGCGCCGTTTCATTGTCCCTTGATGCAGCCCGCCGCGGTCGTGATGGCGACGGCACTGGCGGAGGTCGAGATCAAGCGGCCGAAAGTGCCGCTCGTCGCCAATGTGCTCGCCGCGCCGATCGAGGATCCGCAAGAGATTCGCCGCCGCCTCGTCGAGCAAGTGACCGGCACTGTGCGCTGGCGCGAGAGCGTCGCCTATATGGCGCAGCATGGCGTGACGATCTTTGTCGAACTCGGGTCTGGCAGGGTGCTGACCGGCCTGTTGAAGCGCATTGTCGCCGACGCGGAAGGCGTTGCAATCGGCACGCCGGACGAAATTTCCGCCTATCAATCCATTTCGGAGCAGAAAGTTTGAGGTCCGCTCATGTTTGACCTTTCCGGCCGCACGGCTCTCGTGACTGGCGCCAGTGGGGGGCTTGGCTCGGCGATCGCGCGCGCGCTGCACCAGCAGGGCGCAATTGTGACGCTCTCTGGCACGCGCAGGGAGGCGCTTGAGGCGCTGGCCACTGAGCTGAAGGAGCGCGTTCATATCGAGTCCTGCGATCTTTCCGATCCCGAAGCCGTGGAAAAATTGGTGCCGGCGGCCGAGGCGGCGATGGGCAGCCTCGACATTCTCATCAACAATGCCGGCCTGACTCGCGACGGGCTGATCTTGCGCATGAAGGATGCCGACTGGGACCTTGTTCTGGCGGTCAACCTCACGGCATCGTTCCGCCTTGCCCGCGCGGCGCTGAAGAGCATGGTGAAGCGGCGTTTCGGCCGCATCATCAGCATCACGTCGGTCGTCGGCGTCACGGGCAATCCCGGCCAGGCGAATTATGCCGCCTCGAAAGCCGGGATCATCGGCCTCTCGAAGAGCCTCGCCCGGGAGGTCGCGGCCCGCAATATCACCGTCAATTGCGTCGCGCCGGGCTTCATTGAAAGCCCGATGACTGATGTGCTGACCGAGGCACAGAAGGCCGCGATTCTATCCGGCGTGCCGATAGGCCGTCTCGGCGCGGCCTCAGAAATCGCCGCGGCGGTCGTCTATCTGGCCAGTTCCGAGGCCGCCTATGTCACCGGCGAAACCCTTCATGTGAACGGCGGAATGGCAATGAATTGAGGGCATTAAAGCGGTCGGGGGGCTTCGCCGGACGGCTCTCGCCAACCCAGATGAAGTATGTTACCAACTTCCGTGCTCGCGGGCGGCTGGCCGCTTCCTGCGGACCCGGAGAGCTCATAGATCGAGTGTGCAGTCCGCCGGGATTTCCCAAGGAATGTCATCAGGCGACGAAGGCAGCGGCTTTCGGGGGGCTTGATTTCAGGCGTACTTTTGATAACGGCTGGCACCAGTTTTAAAAGATAAGGATGAAGGATCAAACGAACATGAGTGATGTCGCCGAGCGTGTGAAGAAGATTGTTATCGAACATCTCGGCGTCGACGCCGATAAAGTCACCGACGACGCGAATTTCATCGAAGACCTCGGGGCCGACTCGCTCGATACGGTTGAACTCGTCATGGCCTTCGAAGAAGAGTTTGGGGTCGAGATCCCGGACGATGCGGCCGAGTCGATTGTCACCGTGGGCGATGCGGTCCGCTTCCTCGATAAGGCCACGGCGGCTAGCTAGTCCGCTCTCGCAGAGCCGGCCGCGGCGGGCTTTCGCGCTGCCGCCCCGGCGCCTTCATGCAATAGCACCAACTTTCCCCAGCTTTCTCGCGCCGGCTTTGCGGTTTGCAAACGCGGCCCGGCGATGGAATAGAAGACCACGCGGGCGGCGACGCCTGGCAGGAGTGGACAATCTGCGATGCGCAGGGTGGTGATTACCGGTCTCGGCATGGTCTCGCCGCTTGCCTGCGGCGTCGAAGACACATGGCAGCGTCTTCTCGCCAGCCAGAGCGGCGCCGGCCCGATCCAGGGGTTTGAGACCTCCGATCTCGCCTGCAAGATCGCCATGCAAGTGCCGCGTGGCGACGGCAGCAACGCGACCTTCAATCCCGACCAGTGGATGGATCCGAAGGATCAGCGCAAGGTCGATGATTACATCCTCTACGGCGTCGCTGCCGCCACGCAGGCATTGGCGGATGCGAACTGGAAGCCGCAGACGGATGAGGATCGCGAGCGCACCGGCGTACTCATCGGTTCCGGTATCGGCGGCCTTGGCGGCATCGCCGAGACGGCGATTACCCTGCACGAGAAGGGCCCGCGCCGCGTCTCTCCGTTCTTCATCTCGGGTCGTCTCATCAATCTCGTCAGCGGCTATGTCTCGATCATGCACGGGCTCAAGGGTCCGAACCATGCGGTCGTGACCGCCTGTTCGACGGGCGCGCACGCCATTGGCGATGCGGCGCGGCTTATCGCGCTCGGCGATGCCGACTTCATGGTCGCGGGCGGCGCGGAATCGGCGATCAACCGCATTGGCATCGCCGGCTTTGCCGCGTGCAAGGCGCTCTCGACGAATTTTAATGACCGGCCGAAGCAGGCCTCGCGCCCTTATGACCGAGACCGCGACGGCTTCGTCATGGGCGACGGCGCCGGCTGCGTCGTGCTCGAAACCTACGAGGGCGCCAAGGCGCGCGGCGCCAAGATCTACGCCGAGGTCATCGGCTACGGCCTCTCGGGCGACGCCTATCACATCACCGCGCCCGACCCGACCGGAAATGGCGCGCTGCGCTCGATGCGCGCCGCGGTCAAGCGCGCCGGGATCACCCCGCAGGACATCGATTACATCAACGCGCACGGCACCTCGACGCCGCTGGGCGACGAGGCGGAGCTCACGGCTGTTCACGGCTTGCTGGGCACGGCCGACGGCACCAACGCTCTGTCGATGTCCTCGACCAAATCGGCAATCGGGCATCTGCTCGGTGCGGCGGGCGCGGTCGAGGCGATTTTCTGCGCCCTGGCGATTCGCGACCAAATCGTCCCGCCGACACTGAATCTCGACAATCCATCGGTGACGACATCGATCGATCTCGTGCCGCACAAGGCGCGCAAGCGCGAGGTCGAATTCGTTTTGTCGAATTCCTTCGGCTTCGGCGGCACCAATGCGAGCCTGATCCTTAAGGCCGTCGCCTAGATCGCGATGTATTTAGGCTGAATCGGCCTCTGCGGACGTCACGCGATCGATTCCAATAAATTAGCGCGGAATTTGCAGATAAGTCCGCACAATCTGCGTAAATTCGATTGCGTGAGAAACCGGCAGCCGCTTTTTCGCATCCCGCTCTGGGCTTAAGCCGCATTTCTTCCGCAAATAGCTGCTCTTATTTGCAACATTCTCGTGACTTTGGCCGCGGTGCCGCTGGTTTGGTGCGGTGCGCGGATTTCGTGTAAGAGATGTCTGTCGGCGTGGATGGACAGGTTTATGGCAGGATCGCCACAAAAGGATGGAAGCGCTTCGGCGCGGCAGAACGCTGATGACGGCGAGCAGCCGGCGCGGTTCTTCGGCCGCCGTCCGAAGTTGCAGAGCCCGAACGAGGCGCTGCAGCCGGACATGCCGCCGCCGCCGCCGACACCCCGCAAGCGCCGGCCGACGCTCTCCGCCCTATCGGGATTCCTGTCGTTTCTCCTGCTCGTCGCTTTTGCGGGCCTGTTCGGCGTCGTGTGGGGCGCGCATCGGCTCCAGCAGCCGGGACCGCTGCAGGCCGACAAGGTGTTCTATATTGCGCCGGGCACAGAGGTCGCGGACATCGTCGGCCAGCTTCAGGACGAAGGGATCATCGACAGTCCGCTGCTCTTCAACATCGCGCTGCTCGTCGAAGGCGACCGCTCGCGGGTGAAGGCGGGCGAATATCTGATCCATCAAAGCGCCAGCATGCGCGAAGTCATGGATACGCTCGTCTCCGGCCGCCAGATCCTGCATTCGGTGACGATTCCGGAGGGTCTGTCCAGCGAGCAGGTGGTCGACCGGCTGCGCACCAATGATGTCCTGATGGGCGACATTCGCGAAATCCCGCCGGAGGGCAGCTTGCTGCCCGAAACCTACAAGGTTCCACGCGGCATGCCGCGCGCCGATCTCATCCACCGGATGCAGGAGGATGATCGCCGCCTGGTCGCGCAAATCTGGGCGCATCGCGCGCCCGATCTTCTGCTGACCTCGCCCTATGAGCTCGTGACGCTCGCCTCGATTGTCGAGAAGGAGACCGGCAAGGCGGATGAGCGGCCGCATGTCGCCTCGGTGTTCTTGAACCGCCTGCGCAAGCATATGCGCCTGCAATCCGATCCGACGATTGTCTACGGCATCATGGCCGGCAGGGGCTCGCTCGGCCGGCCGTTGACCCGCGCCGATGTCGAGAAGCCTTCGCCCTTCAATACCTATGTCATCGAGGGACTGCCGCCGGGGCCGATCGCCAATCCCGGCCGTGCGGCGCTTGAAGCCGTCGCCAATCCGTCGCGGACCGCCGATCTTTATTTTGTCGCCGACGGCACCGGCGGCCATGTCTTTTCCGAGACGCTCGAAGAGCATCAGCGCAATGTCGCGCATTGGCGCCAGATCGAGAAGGACGCCAAGGACAAGGCGGGTTCGGAGATCGACAAATATGTCCCGCAGGGCCCCCCCGGGCATGAACAGCGCAGCGACAATGATTCCTCCGTCTATGGTGCCTTGCCGACGAGCTTCAGTGCGGCGAACGGCAGCGTAAGCGCCTATGCGCCGAGCCTTGGCGTCGGCGCGGCGGCTGCGGCGATCGCGCAGGTCGACCCGGCTATGCCGCAGGCGGTCGGTGCGCAAGCGGCCGCGACGGACCCCGTGGCCGAGGAGGCCGCCGATGCGCCCGCAGAGCCCGCGCAGACCCAATCTCCGCAGACTCCTGCCCGCATTCAGACCGCCGCATCGTCCTACGGCCCGAGCCTCGACGATCTCGGCATAACCGTACGCGGCGTCGATCAGCCGACCTCGACCCGTAAGCTGCTGGACGGGCCGGTCGACAGCTCGGCCTCCGTCGCGCCGGCCGATCCGAGGGCCTTTGCGGAAGCGGCGGCTGGCGCGGTGGCGCTGAACGGGCGCCAGCCTCCGGAGCATCCGAAGATCATCGACGCTTCGGAGGGCACGCCGCTCGACCCTCTGCGCGATACGACTTACGATTTGAATTACGCGAAGACGGTGCCGTCGCCTTCGGACCTCAAAACGATCTCGGGACAATAAGACTCAATTGACCATCGCCAGTATGACCGGCTTTGCGCGGGTCTCCGGCGCCACGGCGAATTTCCGCTGGGCCTGGGAAGTGAAGTCCGTCAACGCCAAAGGGCTCGACCTGCGCTTGCGGCTGCCGCCAGGGTTCGACGCGATCGAAGCGGAGGCGCGCGCCGCGCTGGGCAGAAGGCTCACCCGCGGCACCTGCTACGCCACTTTATCGGCGCAGCGCGAAGCAGTGACCCCCGAGGTGTATCTCAACGAGGGGCTTCTGCGGCGGCTGGTCGAAGCAATCTCGCATGTCGCGCATGATGAGGCGCTGCGCCCGGCCTCCATCGACGGCCTGCTTGGCGTGCGCGGCGTCATCGAGATCCGCGATACGGGCGACGAGGAAGCCGATTTGCTGGCGGTGCAACGCGCCGCGCTCGAGGGTATTGGCGAGGCCGCCGATGCTCTCGCCGCCATGCGCGAGCAGGAGGGCGCCGCCCTGGCGCTGATCCTCACCCAGCGCCTCGCCCGGCTGGCGGTCTTGCGCCAGGCGGCGGAGGAATGCCCCGCCCGCAAGCCCGAAGCGATCCGCGCCAGGCTCGCTGAATCGGTCGCGCTGCTCGCGGGGCAGAGCAAATTCGACGAGACACGGCTCTATCAGGAATCCCTGCTGCTCGCCGCCAAAGCGGACGTGCGGGAGGAGCTCGACCGGCTCGAAACCCATATCGCGGCGGCCAGCGAGCTTTTGCAGAAGGGCGGCCCCATCGGCCGGCGGCTCGATTTCCTTGCCCAGGAGCTGGCGCGGGAGGCGAATACGCTCTGCGCCAAGTCGAATGATGCGAGCCTGACCGCGATCGGACTTGAATTGCGCGTCGAGATCGAGCAATTCCGCGAGCAGGTCCAGAACATCGAATAGGAATTCGCGTGGCTCTTGCAGCGCATAATGACAAGGACGGCGGCCTGAAACGGCGCGGCCTCATGCTCATCCTGTCGTCGCCCTCTGGCGCGGGCAAGACCAGCCTGACACGGATGCTGCTGCAAAAGAAAGAGCTCGACCTCACGCTTTCGATCTCGGTGACGACGCGGCCGCGCCGGTCGAGCGAAGTCGACGGCATCCATTATTATTTCATCACCCGGAAGCGCTTCGAGCAGCTGCGCGAAGAGGGTGAATTGCTCGAATGGGCGGAGGTCCACGGCAATTTTTATGGCACGCCGCGCGAGCCGGTCGAGCGCACGCTGGCGCAGGGGCGCGATATCCTCTTCGATATCGATTACCAGGGCACCCAGCAGGTGAAGGCCACAGCCGGCGAGGACGTCGTCACCATCTTCATCCTGCCGCCCTCGATGCGTGAACTGAAGGCGCGGCTCGAACGCCGCGCCGAGGATTCGGGCGAGGCGATCGCGGCGCGGCTCGCCAATGCCGCCAACGAGATCCGTCGCTGGACGCTCTACGATTACGTGCTGGTCAACGATGATCTGCAGAGGACGTTCGATGATCTCGTCGCGATCCTCACCGCCGAGCGTCGGCGCACGTCCCGCCAGAAACCGGGCATTGAGGCCTTCGTTGAAAAGCTGCTCAACGAGAAGTGAGCGTCATTGCGAGCCAACGGGTCCGGACTTTGCCGGACCGTCACACGGTTCCAGCGCGCAAATCCTTCAACCCATTCGCTAAAGCGACGAAGCCGGCGACATCGATCTCTTCCGCGCGTTTGGTCGGTTCGATTCCGGCGTGCGCGAGCAAAGCCAGCGGATCGACGCCGAGGCTCTTCAGACTCTGGCGCAGCATCTTGCGCCTCTGGCCGAAGGCGGCCTGCGTCACCGCCGCGAGCGAACGGACATCGCAGGCGAGCGGCGCCGCGCGGGGTACAAGCTCGACCACGGAGGAGGTCACTTTCGGCGGCGGCGTGAAGGCGGCGGGGGAAACGTCGAAGAGAATGCGCGTCGTGCAGCGCCAATTGGCGAGCACGGCGAGCCGGCCGTAATCGGCGCGCGCCTTCGGCGTCGCGACGATGCGCTCGGCCACTTCCTTCTGGAACATCAGCACGAAGCGGTCGAAGACCGGCGGCCAGGCCGCCGCTTCGAGCCAGCCGGTCAGCAGCGCCGTGGCAATATTATAAGGCAGGTTGGCGCAGACGCGCGCCGGCCGGTCGGCGCCGACGAGTGCTGCAATGTCGGTCGCGAGCGCGTCGCCTTCGACGATCTCGAGACGGCCGGGATAATGGGCGGCGATCTCGGCGAGCGCCGGCAGGCAGCGCGCATCGCGCTCAATGGCGATGACGCGGCGCGCGCCCTCCGCCAGGAGTGCCCGCGTCAGCCCGCCGGGCCCCGGCCCGATCTCGACGATCGTCGCTTCCTCCAGCGGACCTGCGGCGCGGGCGATGCGCGCGGTGAGATTGAGGTCGAAAAGAAAATTCTGGCCGAGGCTCTTCTGGGCGCCGAGCCCGTGCGCGGCGACCACCTCGCGCAGCGGCGGCAATGCGTCCTTCACGCGTCGGTCTTCGCGAGCTTGCCGGCGAGGCGGAGCGCGGCGATGAGGCTCGTCGGATCGGCCGTGCCTTTGGCGGCAATGTCGAAGGCCGTGCCGTGATCGGGCGAGGTGCGTACGAAGGGCAGGCCGAGCGTCACGTTGACCGCATTGTCGAAGGCGAGCGTCTTGATCGGGATCAGCGCCTGGTCGTGGTACATGCAGATCGCGACATCGTATTTTTCGCGCGCCGCGGCGTGGAACAATGTATCGGCCGGGTAGGGCCCGCGCGCATCGATGCCCGCTTCGCGCAGCGCCGCGATGGCCGGGGCGATGATCTCGATTTCTTCGCGCCCCATATGCCCGGCTTCACCTGCGTGCGGATTGAGCCCGCTGAAAACGAGCCGCGGCGCCGCAAGACCGAAGCGGCACTTGAAATCGGCGTTGACGATCTCGCCCGTCTGGATCAGCAGATCGCGCGTGATGAGTTGCGGCACTTTCGCCAGCGGCACATGGATCGTCGCCGGCACGACGGCGAGCGTCGGCGACCAGAGCAGCATCACCGGCCGTGCCTTACGCCCATAGAAGCGTAACGCCAGCTCGCCCAGGAATTCGGTATGGCCAGGATGGGCAAAGCCCGCCCGCTGCAAGACTTCCTTGGCGATGGGATTGGTGACGAGCGCATCGGCTGCGCCGCTGTGAACCAGCTCTACGGCCGTTTCGATCGAGGCGACGGTCGCCGCGGCATCGGCGACATCGGGTACGCCCAATGCCCCTGCGACGCCGCGCTGCGGCCCGACGACTGGCAGCGCCCGGGGGAATGCGGCCGCTGCCTCTGAAGGCGCGACCGTAGCGAGGGGAACGTCCAGGCCGAAGCGCCGGGAGAGATTCTGGAGGTAATCGCATTCGGCGATGATGAAGAAGGCGGGCGCCGTCGCGTCCGCGCGCAACGCCGCCCAGGCCTTCAGCGCCAATTCCGGGCCGATGCCGGACGGGTCACCGCGCGTCAGCGCGACGAGGCCGCGCGGCGCCCCCATCAGCGCTTGACGATGACGGCGTAGGAGCGCAGTTCCGCCAGGCGGCGCCTGGCGTCGGCGCGCATCTGTGCGCTCAGCAGCCGGTCCGAAATCGCCTTGCGCACGGCGGTATCGTCGTTCGACACGCCTTTGCTGCAGACGGCGATCATCTCGATACCCTCGGAGCTGCGTTCGGGCGGCGTGAGATGGCCGGTCGGAGTTTTGTCCAGCAGTTGCTTGAGCCCATCGCCGATTTGCAGCGAATTACGGACGATCTCGTCCTTCACCGCGACATCGTCCATCGCGCGCGCGATCGGCAGCCCTTCGGCGCAGTTTGTGAAGCGCGTGCGCAATTGTTCAGCGGCTTTCATGCGGCCTTGTATCTCGGCAAAGACATTGCTGCCGTGCAGGGTGAAGATGATCTGATTCAGCTTGTAATCGACGCCGGCGGCCGATTTGCCGCCGTCCTTGGCGAGTTCGGCGCGGATTGCGCCCTCACTCGCGTCGACGCCCTTGTTATATGCTTGCACCATCAGATTGAACTCGAAGTCGGCGCTGAAATGATCCTTGATATGTTGCTCCGAAATACCGGCGCGCTGCATCTCCCCGATGAGCGCCGCCGGCGACATGCCGAGCTGGTTCGCTTCGAGTGCGATCTGCTGGCCTATCTCGCCGTCCGAGACCGAGATCTTGAATTTCGAGGTTTCCCCGAGTTTGAGCGTGTCGTCGATCATGCTGTTGAGCGCGTCGTCGGAAGACGCCGGCTCGTGCATCACGCGCAGCAGCTTCTCGCGTTCGGCCACATCCCAATTGGTGATCGGCGCGCCGTTCACGGTCGCGATGATTTCTTGCGCACGCGCGGGCGGCGGGGCGGCGAAAAGTATTCCCGCGACGAGCCCCCAAACGGCTGCGGCGGTGAGCGACACTTTCATCCTATGGCTGTTCGATCTGGTGCAATCTGACATCGGGGCCTTTCTCCCAATTCTCTGATCCCCGCCGAAAATTCCTAAGAATCGTAATTAGAGCAGTGCAAAACGGCAATTATCTGTCCAGTGACTGGGCGCCGTTGGCGTAGGAGGTCTGGCTGTAGCGCGCATCGCCCAGCGAGCGCAGCTGCAACTGGACCAAGAAGGTCTGGTTATGGACGATCGTTCCGGTGCCAATGTCCTGATAGACCGAGCTGTAGTTGACGAGCAAGGACGTACATTCGTCGTGATAGCCGGCGCCGAGGCCTTCCGAGGCCACGGCCCAGGGCCCGACATTGTTGAAGCCCGTCAGCTGGGGCGGATAATACTGCCGGCTCATGTCGAAGGTGATGTTGCCCTGGATGAAATAGTGCGGCGTGATCTGATAGCGTGAATTGACGCTCAAGCCCTCGCGCGGCACGTAATAGCCGAGGACCGGCTGGACCGCGTAATCGGCGAAGTCGACGCCGCCCGTCCAAGCACCGAGGTTGAAGTCCGAGGCGATATCAAACCGGTCGGGCTCGAAATTCTGGGTATTGAAGAGTCCCTTGGCGGTAAAGTCCAGGAACGGTATCGGCGCGACGGTCAAAGCCCCGACATAGTCCGAGAATCGCGTCTCGAGCCCGGAGCCGAGGCCGTTGTTGACCGCGCTCGGCTGATCGAAGCCGTTCGTGCCGGCGACCTGGTAAGACTGGCCGCCGATGAAATTGACATAGCCGCCGTTCTTCAAATTGAACGTCGCCTGGCCGCCGTAATTGGCGCGGGTGCCGGTCTCGAACTGGTCGTAGCCGGAATATTTGTTCCAAGCGAATAGATTGGTTTCGTCGAACACGAGGCTCTGGGAGTCCATGTTCACGAGCGAATTCGACCCGAGCAAATTGTTCGGCCGGGCGATGATCTGGCCGATCGGCTCGACGACGGCGGAGCCAAAGCTCGTGTTGATGAAGAAGGGATAGCGATATTCAAGGCCGGCGCCGGGCATGGCATAGCCCTGGACGCCGCTGGCCTGGCCGACGAAATTCGTCTGGTCGGAATTGAAATAGGTATAGGGAGCGACCCCGCCGTTCGGGTTGCTGACCACGTAAGTGTCGGTCGTATTGAGGTCGAGCCATTCGCCATTAAGGCGCGCGAAGGCGAAAGGCGTCCAAACTTCGCCGATGGGATCGACGAATTTACGCTGCCAGGAGACGTCGGCCGTGGTGCGCGTTTGTTGACCGCCGATGCCGCGCAGGAGGCAGTCGCCGACCTGCGTGCCAGGCCTATAGTTCTGGCAATATTCGTAAAGCCCGACCGTCGGATCGAACAATTGCGTCGCCGGATTAAATCCGGGTCCGGCGACAGGCGAATAGCTCGCGATTTCCTGGGACAAAGAGGTGAGATTGAAATCAGCCTCGACGTCGCCGCCGATACCGGCCGTCTTCGCCGGGTCGAGCCCGAAAAGATGATTGTAATCGAGCAGCAGAGCGTTGGGCTGTGTTTGCTGGATGTCGCGCGAGGTCAGCCCTTCGAAGTGAAAGGCGCGCAGGTCGAAATAGCTGTCATTGCCCTGGCCGGTCAGGTAAGCGTCGGAAACCGTCTCCGTATAGTACTGCGAGGCGCCCGCCTGGTTGGCGAAGGCGTAATCCCAGAAATACCATTTGTCGCTGAGCGCGGTGAGGTTCCAACCGTATTTCCAATAATTGTCGATCAGGAACTCGCCCCGGCTCGTGAGCGAGCCGCGGAACGTGTGGCCCGCGGCGCCCCAAGGCGATTCCGGAAATAGATTCGGATTGGTCTGGAAGATGCCGTTCGCGCGAATGAAATAATTGCCGTTGGCGAGCCGGTGGCGCCATTCGAAATCGTTGTAGAAGCCTTCGTTCATGAAATAGGTCGGCGTCCACGTCAGATCGTAGTTCGGTGCGATGGCCCAGAAGACCGGCACCTGCACACCGAAGCCGAGGATCGAACTGCTGATCGTCTGCGGCGCCAGGATGCCCGACTTGCGCTTGACGCTCGGGTCCGGCGAGGAGAAGACCGGGACATAGGCGACGGGGACGCCAAGAAACTCCAGCCAGGCGTCGGTGTAATAGATCATATGCTCGTTGTTGTTGTGGACGATGCGCTTGGCGCGCACCCGCCACAACGGCGGCTTCGCCGGATTATCGGCGCAGGCCGCGCAGGCGGTGTAAGTGCCTTTGTCGTAGACCGAGATCGCGCCTTGCGTGATCTCGGCGTGCGGGGCGCTGAAATAGGTCTTTTCCGTCGAGGTCGAGCGCAGGCTTTCGACAAAACCCTCACGGAAATCTTTCGTCATGTCGAAACTATCGCCATAGACGATGTTGCCGTCCTTGTTGATCAGCTTGGCGTGGCCTTCGGCATAGACCCGCCCGGTATTGCGGTTGTAAATGACCCGGTCCGCCTCAAGCGTGCGGCCCTGGTAATAGATCCGGGCGTTGCCGACGGCGGAAATCGTGTTCTTGTCCCTGTCGTAGACGAGCTGGTCGGCCTCGACGAACATTTTGTCGGGCTGCTTAGCCGCTTGCGCCGCGTTGCCGCTGGCCTGCGCCAGGGCAGGCGCGGCCGGGATAAGGCCAAACAACACGAATAGCGCGCAAAGCGCGAGCAAGAGGCCGTGCGCACGCAGCGCCGGCCGACGCGGCGACCGGCCCGGGCCAAAGTCAGTGGGGCAAATACGCCGCCCCATCAACCGTCCTCCTGGTTGAGGAGAGCCAGGCCTCCGAGCATGCTGCCGACCACCGCCGGTGACCATGCCGCAACGGACGCGCTCAAAATGCCGGCTTCGCCGAAATCGGACACCATCTTGGTCAGGAGATAAAGCACGAAGCCTGCGGCGATGCCACCTCCGACCATCTTGCCGATGCCACCAAATCGGAAAAATCTTAATGAAAAGGCTGCGGCGATCAAAACCATCGCCACGAGCATCAGGGGCCTCGCCAGAAGTGTCTGAAATTGAAGGTCCAGGCCGTTCGGGTCGAGCCCCGCCACGGCGGCCTCGTCGCGCATCCGCGGCAAGGCCCAGAACGGGACGGAATCCGGCGTCAGAAAGCTCTCGGACAGATCGCTCGAAGAAATATCCGTCGCCAGCAGGTAGATGCCGACCTTGTGCGGATCCTCGCCCGGCGCGCTGATCTCGGCATCCTGCAGCTTCCACACTCCCGGCAGCAGCGTCGCGCTGGCCGCCTGCACCCGTTCTTCGAACTTTCCATCCGCCTCGTAGACATAGGCGATCACCGACTTGAGCCTTGTGCCCGAGTCGAGCGCGCTTTCGGCGCGCAGAATGGCTTCGCCGTCGATGCCGCTCTGCCGGATCCACAGGCTGCCGTCGCCGAGGACGCTGCCGGCCCGGCCGAAAAGCTGCGCCTCGATCACGTCGGCGCGCTGCTTCATCGCCGCCGAAAGCGGGTTGAACGCTGTGACCGACAGGATGCCGACCATCAGTGCGATGGCGACCGGCGGCAGAAGGAATTGCCAGACCGATATGCCGGCAGAGCGGGCGACGATCAGCTCCAGCTTGCGGGTGAGGTCGATGAAGGCCGCCATCGTGCCGAAAAGGACGCAGAAGGGCAGGATCTGCTCCGCGACAGTCGGCGTCCGCAGCAAGGCCAGATAGGCAATGTAGCCGGCGCTGGCCCCCGGCATGCCGTTGGAGCGGCGCAGCAATTCGACGAGGTCGAAGACATAGACGGTGCCGACGATGGCGGCGAAAACCGCCGCGATCGTCTTGAGAAACCGCAGCGTCAGGTAGCGGCCGAGGGTCGTTCCGAGAATGTTCATGGCGCCGCCCGTTCGGTTGCGGCGCCGCCCGCGGCCAAAAACGCCCACGCCCCGGCCGCCGCGTCGTCGAGCGCAGCGGTCAGGTCGGCTGAGCGGGTCAAACTGGCAACGAACAACATAACGCGCGCGCTTCCGTGGAGAATAGGCCGACCGGCCACTAAAGCAGGTTCGGAACTGCGAGAATGGCTAACATCAGACGGGCTGCCCAAAAGGGCTGCACCTTCGCGCATCGTCTCCCTATCAGCGGCCGGGTTCGCCTCCGCGACGCCCAGCCTTTCCGGCCGGCTGGAATCGCGGATAGACCCGTGAAAACTCACTCTCTTTGGCTACATAGTCGATGCTATTGGTGCAAGCGGCTCGGGGCATTTTGAGGGCAATTGCGCTGCGATGCGTAAGCCCCGTTGCGCCGGGGCCACGGCCGCCCCCGCTCGGCGACTCTGGCGAAAAAACTGGCAAGGAAATGCCGAGCAGTGCTAGGGCTTGGCGTCCGCGCCCATTGCCGCCGCCTCCGCGGATGCCAAGATGAGCCGTAAGTTTCTGTTTTGCAGCATGATCTTTCGAACCGCCGCGCGCTTTCGAGGCCATGCAACGATGAAGAGAGCCACATGCCCCACGCCGCAAAAGTTGATTTCGTTCCGCTCGCGTCCCTGTCGGTTGCTGCGCCGCCGGCAAAGGCGGGTGGCAAAGTCAAGCCTATATCGACCCTGGTCATCTTCGCTGGCGAAGATTTGAACCTGGGCAAGGCGACGCGTGGGCTAATCGGCGAGGCCGGCGTCGCGCTCGTGAAGAAGGCGGCGGGCGCCGCCAAATTCAAGGGCAAAACCTCTTCCGCACTCGACATTCTCGCCCCGGCTGAGCTTGCGGTCGAGCGCCTGCTCGTCATCGGCACGGGCGGCGAAGAGGGCGAAAAATCCGCGAAGCGCAAGGAGCACGACAAGGCCAAGGGGCCGCGGGATTTTCTGAGCCTCGGCGGCGTCGTCGCCAGCAAGGCTGGCCAAGCTTCAGCGGCCACCGTCGTTTTCGACCTGCCGCAGAACCCCAAGGATGCCGCCGCGGCGGCGGCGGAATTCGCCGAGGGCATCACGCTGCGCAGCTATAAGTTCGATCTCTACAAGACCAAGAAAAAGGATGACGAAGCCGGCGAGCCCTTGGCGATTTCGATCGCGGTGGAAGATCCGGCCGCGGCCAAGCGCGCCGCCAAGGGCCGCGAGGCGGTGGCCGAGGGCGTTCTGCTCGCCCGTGGTCTCGTCAACGAGCCGGCCAACATCCTCTATCCGGAAGAATTCGCCAAGCGTACCAGGGAGCTCGAAAAGCTCGGCGTCGAAGTCGACATCCTCGACAAGGCGGCGCTGACCAAGCTCGGCATGGGCGCCCTGCTCGGCGTCGGCCAAGGCTCGGCGCGCGAAAGCCGCGTCGTCATCATGCGCTGGCGCGGCGACAAGGGCAAAGACGGCAAGGCGAAGCCCGTCGCCTTCGTCGGCAAGGGTGTGACCTTCGATACGGGCGGCATTTCGATCAAGGGCGCCGCCGGCATGGAGGACATGAAGGGCGACATGGCGGGCGCCGCCTGCGTCGTCGGGCTGATGCATGCGCTCGCCGCGCGTAAGGCCAAGGTCGATGCGATCGGCGCCATCGGCCTCGTCGAGAACATGCCCGGCTCGAACGCACAGCGGCCGGGCGATATCGTCAAATCGCTCTCCGGCCAGACGATCGAGGTGATCAACACCGATGCCGAAGGCCGGCTCGTGCTCGCCGACGTGCTCTGGTACGTGCAGGACAAATACAAGCCGCAGTTCATGGTCGATCTCGCGACGCTCACCGGCGCGGTGATGGTCGCGCTCGGGCAGGAATATGCGGGCCTGTTCTCCAACGACGATACGCTGAGCGAGCGCTTGACCGAGGCCGGCAAGGAAACGGGCGAGAAGCTGTGGCGGCTGCCGCTCGGCCCCGCCTATGACAAGCTCATCGATTCCAAATTCGCCGACATGAAGAACACCGGCGGGCGCCACGGCGGCTCGATCACCGCGGCGCAATTCCTCCAGCGCTTCGTCAACGGCACGCCCTGGGCGCATCTCGACATTGCCGGCACCGGCATGAACGCGCCGGTGAGCGACATCAACCAGAGCTGGGGCTCGGGCTTCGGCGTGCGGCTTCTGGAGCGGCTCGTCAGCGATCATTACGAAGGATGATTTTGCGCCCGATCGGCGGCTGACATGGAGATTTGGTTCTATCATCTGCAAAGCCAGCGGCTTGAGCGGGCGCTCCCGGCGCTGCTCGAGCGCGCGCTGGCGCAAGGCTGGCGAGTCGTCGTCCAGGCGGCGAGCGAGGAGCGCCTCGATGCGCTCGACGAGGTTCTGTGGACCTATGCCGACGCCGGCTTTCTCGCACATGGCCGGGCGCGCGACGGCGACGTTGAGATGCAGCCGGTCTATCTCACTTGCGGCGGCGAAAATCCGAACGCGGCGCGGCTGCGGCTCTTTGTCGACGGCGCCGATCTCGCCGGGAGTCTCGCCGCCGACGCTGCCTATGAGCGCGCGATCCTGCTCTTCGACGGCAATGATCCCGACCAGCTCGACAGCGCCCGGGCGCAATGGAAGGCGCTGAAAGCAAGCGGCTTTCCGCTCACCTATTGGCAGCAGACCGAGGCTGGCGGCTGGGAGAAGAAGGGGTGAAATTCCCTCTCCCCGCTTGCGGGGAGAGGGTTAGGGTGAGGGGCCAAGCGATTAGCCCAAATGCCCCAGCCCCTCACCCCAGCCCTCTCCCCATTCGCTCCGCTCATGGGGAGAGGGAGCATTTCACGACCTAGCCATCAGCGAGACGGCGAGCGCGTAAATGCGCAGCCGCGTTTGTTCCGGCAGGCTGGCGAGCGTCTTGAGGTAGATCTGGCCGACGGCGCACATGCGCGCATCGGGAATCGGCGGATTGGGCTGCTTGCCGTCGAGGATCGCGGCGACTTCGGCGTCGTTGACGCCCTGCGCTTTCATCGCGCTCGAAAGCTGGTTGAAATCGGCGTCCCCCGGCGGGTCGCGCTCGATGCCGTTGGCGCGGCCGCTGACGATCGCGTCGAGTCCGGCGATGGCCATGTCCGCGACGAGCGGACGGTGCGTGGCGGAGAAGGTGAAGAAAGCCTGGCTTGCGCCGCCGTAAAGGAAATCGACGCAGAGCTTGGCATCGGTCGTCGCCAGCGCCTGCATCATCGCGAGCTGGACGTCGAAAATGTGGGCGAGCGCCGGCCCGTCGGCCTTGGCGGCCAGAATGCCGTTCGAGACGCGCACCTCGCGTACCGCCTGCGAGAGCAGGGAATCGACGTTCCGCACGTCTTTGCCGTCGAGCGCTTCCTTGGCGAAATCGTCCAGGATCGCATCATATTCGCTCGGCAGCGCGGATTGGAGCCGGGCGAAAAAGACGGCGTAATCCGGCGCTTCGCGGGCGATTTCCTTTTCGATGGACCGGCGGGCGAGAGCGAGAGGCTCGGCAGCCGGCGGCTCGGGTGGGGCGGAGCTCGGCGCTTCGGTGTTTTGGGTTTCCGCCGCCTGCCGTCCGGCATCGAGGAAGAAGGCGACCGCCAGCGCGACGGCGATCACTGCCGCAAAGCTCAGAAGCGCCAGACGCAATACGTCCGGACCTGCGAGCCCGCGCGCGAGAACCGGACCGTCTTCGCCGTGATACGCGTCGGACAACTCAGGGTTACTCCAACATCGGCGGCACGCGCCGGCCGTGCCAACGGCCTCTACTAAGGCGTTGATTTAGAGCATGATAGGGCGGCGCTGACCAGCCGCCCGGCGCAATTTTGTCAGCTTGCCGCCTTGAGCCGCTCAAAACCCGCCGCGAGATCGGCCTTGAGGTCGTCGGGATCTTCGAGGCCGATGGAGAACCGTAGCGCTGGCCCCTCGGGCGCGAATTTGGTCGCCGTCCGGTACGAGCTGCAATCGAACGGAATGACGAGGCTCTCGTAGCCGCCCCAGGAATAGCCCATGCCGAAGAGCTTCAATCCGTCGAGAAAGGCGGCGAGCGCCTTTTGCGATGTTGGCTTGAGGAATACCGAAAACAGCCCCGACGAGCCGCGGAAATCGCGCTTCCAGATCGCATGGCCCGGGCAGTCGGGCAGGGCCGGGTGCAGGACGCGGGCGACCTCCGGCCGTCCGGCGAGCCAGGTGGCCAGCGCCAAGCCTTGGCGCTCAGCCTCGCGCAGGCGCAGCTCCAGGCTGCGCAGCCCGCGCAGGGCGAGGAAGACATCCTCCGGCCCCGGGCAATTGGCGAAAAGGTCGAAGGTCGCGCGCAGGCGCGGGAGCCAGCGATCATTGGCGGAGGCGAGGCCTAGCAGCAGGTCAGCGTGGCCGGAGAGATATTTGGTGCCGGCCTCGACGACGAGATCGATGCCGAAGCGATACGGCTGGAAGAACAGCGGCGTCGCCCAGGTGTTGTCGAGGATGGTGCAAAGTCCCTTGGCGGCGGCGACGGCGACGATCGCCGGCACGTCCTGGATTTCGAAGGTCTGCGAGCCCGGCGTTTCGAGAAAGATGACGCTGGTGTTAGGCCGGATGAGCGCCGCAATTTCCTCGCCGAGCCAGGGATCGTAGAAAGTCGTTTCGACACCGAAGCGCCGCAAGAACCGTTCACAGAAACTGCGCGTCGGCTGATAGACGGAATCGCTGACAAGGATGTGATCCCCCGCCTTCGTTGCCGTGAGCAGCGCGAGCGCGACGGCGGAAAGCCCCGAGGGCGCGAGCACGGTGCCGGCGGCGCCGGTGATCTCTGTCCATGCCGTTTCCAGCGCCTCGGTCGTCGGCGTGCCATGCGTGCCGTAGGTGTATTTGGCATTGCGGGCGACGAGATCGGCATAGGAACGGTACAGCACCGTCGAGCCGCGATAGACCGGCGTATTGATAAAACCGTGCTGCTCGAACGGGTGGCGGCCCGCATGCACCAGCTTCGTGCGGTCCTTCAAATGCCTGCTCTCGTCCGATTTCGTCATCGTCCCATCCTGGATGCGCGCGACCCGGACGGAATTTCCCGCCCGCGCCGCTGGCGCGCTTTCCGGCCGGATGGACTCATCTGGCCGACAAGAAATCGCTCCAACTCAAAATGTTGGAGCGTGTTCTGATCGGAAAAGTCATGCAACTTTTCCGGAACACGCTCAATCGTGCCGGCATTATGCCGAGGCTTTACGGCAAATCGCAGATTCGCTGCAATCTTGGTGGTTTTGGCAATTTGTCGCGGCGCTTGACCGCGGTGCGAGAAAGTTCTGATAGTCGCGCGCGTCGCGGCGCCATGTTCCGCTTCAGCCGAGGACCGAAATGAAAATCGCATTGCTTAGACTGGTCTTTCTCCTTTCGCTCGGCGCCGCTGCCCTCGTCTCGGCCGGGGCCGCCTCGGCCGGGACGCTCGACCAGGTCAAGCAGCGCGGCTATCTCAACTGCGGCGCCAATCCGGGCCTCGCCGGTTTCGGTCTGCCCGACTCCAATGGCAATTGGACCGGGCTCGACGTCGATTTCTGCCGCGCCGTCGCGGCGGCGATCTTCGATGATCCCAACAAAGTGAAATTCATCCCGCTGACAGCCAAGGATCGCTTCACCGCTTTGCAATCGGGTGAAGTCGATCTGCTCGCGCATAATACGACCTGGACGGTCTCGCGCGAAGCCGGGCAGGGGCTGCTCTTCACCGGCGTCAATTATTACGACGGCCAGGGATTCATGATCCATAACAAGCTGAACATATCCTCGGCGCTCGAACTCTCCGGGGCCTCGATCTGCGTTCAGCAGGGCACGACCAGCGAATTGAACCTTGCCGATTTCTTCCATTCGCATCAGATGCAATACGAATCTGTTGCCTTTGCCACATCCGACGAGGCGCTGAAGGCTTACGACAGCGGCCGCTGCGACGCCTTCACCACCGATTCCTCGGCGCTCTACATCGAGCGCCTGAAGCTCGCCAACCCCAGCCAGAATGTCATCCTGCCGGAGATCATCTCGAAGGAGCCCTTCAGCCCGGCGGTGCGGCAGGGCGACGACCAATGGTTCAACATCGTCAAATGGGTGAACTTCGCCATGCTCAACGCCGAGGAGGCGGGTATCACTTCGAAGAATGTCGACGACAAGATGAATTCCGATGATCCGACCGCGCGCCGCCTGCTCGGCGTCGAGGGCGATTTTGGCCAGTCCCTGGGGCTGACGAAGGATTGGGCCTATCGCCTCATCAAGGAGGTCGGCAATTACGGCGAAAGCTTCGAGCGCAACCTCGGCGCCGATTCAAAGCTGGGCATCAAGCGCGGCATCAACGCGCTGTGGACGCACGGCGGCATTCAATATGCCCCGCCGATACGCTGACCCGCGGCGGCGATGCTAAGCGGAGCGCTCCGGCGGAGCAGCGCGGCGCATAGCGCGCTTGTGCAGATCGCCTTCGTTCTCTGCCTCGGCGTCCTTGTCTACGAGGCCGCGGCGATCGCGCTCGCACATATGCGTGCGCATCACATCCCGACCGATTTCGGCTTCTGGAACCAGCGCGCCGGCTTCGACATCGATCAGCATCTGATCGCCTATTCCTTCACCTCGACTTATGGGCGCGCTTTTTTCGTCGGGCTGCTCAACACGCTCGTCGTCGCGGCGGTCGGCGTGGTCTTCGCGAGCCTGCTCGGCTTCGCGATCGGCACGGCGCGGCTGTCGCAAAATGTCGTCGTTGCGAAATTCGCGGGCTTCTATGTCGAAGCCCTGCGCAACGTGCCGCTGCTGCTGCAAATTCTGTTCTGGTACAATGGTGTGTTGAAGGCGCTACCGGCGCCCCGCGCGTCACTCGCCTTTCCCGGCCATATCTTCCTCAACGATCGCGGCCTGTTCGTGCCCGCGCCGACATTGTCGCCGCCGGGCTTTTCGCTGCCGGTGTTTCACGGCTTCAATTTCACCGGCGGCATGAAGCTTTCGCCGGAATTCGTCGCGTTGACGCTCTCGCTCATCCTCTATACCGCCGCCTTCATCGCGGAGATCGTCCGCGCCGGCATCGCCGGCGTTCCGAAGGGGCAAAGCGAGGCGGCGGCCGCGCTCGACCTCAGCGTGGCACAAACGCGCAAATTCGTCGTCGTACCGCAGGCTTTGCGGCTTATCGTGCCGCCGCTGACGAGCCAATATCTGAACCTTTTCAAGAATTCCTCGCTGGCCGTTTTCATCGGCTATCCAGACCTCGTGCAGGTCTTCGCCGGCACGGTTCTGAACCAGACCGGCGCGGCCGTGCCCGTCATCGCCGTGACCATGGCCGTCTATCTCTTCGTTTCGCTGCTTGGGTCATTGGCAATGAATCTCTTCAACCGGCGAATTGCGGGAGCCGCGCATTGACGCAGGCTTTCGTCCGCGCCGCGCCCGCGCCCCAACTGCCGCCGCCCGAGAAGGCCGGGGGATCCATGGCGGCGCTGTCGCGCAATCTCTTCGGTTCGCCGAAATCGCTCACGCTCACGCTCGGCGCTGCGGTGCTTGCCATCTGGGCCGTGCCAGATCTCTTGCGGTATTTTGTCTTCGGCGCCGTCTGGCACGGCGATGCCGCCACGTGCCGCGCTACCGACGGGGCCTGCTGGCCCTTCATCGCCGA
>JARLIV010000043.1 GCA_031291555.1 Methylovirgula sp.
CGGGCGCCGGCGGATTTCGACGATTTCGCGGCCTTGGAGAAGGCGCTCGATGCGGGCGCGACGCTCACGCGGCGGGGCAACCATATCGTTGTGAGCGTACCGACGCGCGATCTCGAGGCGAGCTTGCAGAAGATCAAGGCGGCGGCGCCGGCGCTGGCGGTGAGTTCCATCGGCACGCATATGGAGCTTTATAAAGAGGTCGGCCTTCCGGCGGACGTGGCCAAGCAGTTTCAGCTCTCTGCGATGAGCGGCACGCATGGCATCGGCCATACGCGCATGGCGACGGAATCGGCGGTGACGACCGCCGGCGCGCATCCGTTTTCGACCGGCAAGGACCAGTGCCTCGTCCATAACGGCTCGCTGTCGAACCATAACCAGGTGCGCCGCCAGCTGATCCGCGAGGGCATTGCGTTTGCGACGGAGAACGACACCGAGGTCGCGGCCGGCTATCTCTCCTGGCGGCTGGCGGAAGGCGACAGCCTGGGCGAGGCGCTCGAATCCTCGCTGAAGGACCTTGACGGCTTTTACACCTTTGTTGTCGGCACCGACACCGGCTTCGGCGTGTTGCGCGATCCGATCGCCTGCAAGCACGCGGTCATGGCGGAGACCGATCAATATGTCGCTTTCGGCACCGAGTATCGCGCCTTGAGCGCTTTGCCCGGCATCGAGAAGGCGCACATTTTCGAGCCCAATCCCGCCACCGTCTATTTCTGGAACCGCGCGGCATGAACATCCAATCCCAGACCCAGACCAAGACGAAGGATAAGGCCTTCGCCCGGACCATCGACCTCGCCACGAGCTCGGTGCGCGAACTGAACCAGCTGCTGCACAGCCTCCCGCCGGGCAGCAATGCGACGGCGCTGCGGGTTTTAAATCCGCGCGGCGTGCATGCCGTGGCGGCGGGCGTCGATGCCGATGTGACGATCGAGATCGAGGGCGACGTCGGCTATTATTGCGGCGGCATGAACAAGCGCGCCACGATCCTGATCGACGGCAGCGCCGGCATCGGCCTCGGCGAGAACATGATGTCGGGGCTGATCCATGTGCGCGGCAATGCCAGCGACTCGCTGGGCGCGACGGCGCATGGCGGCACGATCATCGTCGACGGCAATGCCTCGGGGCGCTGCGGCATTTCGATGAAGGGCGTCGACATTATCGTCAAGGGCTCGATCGGGCCGATGTCGGCCTTCATGGCGCAGGCCGGCACGCTGGCCGTCTTCGGCGATGTCGGCGAAGCCTTCGGCGATTCGCTGTACGAGGCGCGTCTGTTCGTCCGCGGCAAGGTCGCGAGCCTCGGCGCCGATTGCGTCGAGAAGCCGATGGCGGAGAAGCACCGCGCCGAGCTTTACGCCAAGCTTGAAGAGCACGGCCTCGCCGGCAGCGTCGATGTCGGCGAGTTCAAGCGCTATGGCTCAGCCCGGACGCTCTATCACTTCCATGTCGACAATGCGGGGGCCTACTGATGAACGAGCAAGTCAAAATCCCGCGCACCGCGCCGCGCCAGTCGGCGACCTTCGATCCTTATACGCTGTCGGAGATCCGCCGCGCGGCGGCGACCGGCATCTACGATATCCGCGGCGGCGGTTCGAAGCGGCATATGCCGCATTTCGACGATCTTTTGTTTCTCGGCGCCTCGATGTCGCGTTATCCGCTCGAGGGCTATCGCGAGAAGTGCGGCACCTCGGTCACGCTCGGCACGCGCTTCGCGAAAAAGCCGATCGAGCTGAAAATCCCGATCACCATCGCGGGCATGAGCTTTGGTTCGCTGTCGGCGCAGGCCAAGGAAGCGCTGGGGCGCGGCGCGACGATCGTCGGCACCTCGACGACGACGGGCGATGGCGGCATGACGCAGGAAGAGCGCGGCCATTCCGAGATTCTGGTCTATCAATATCTGCCCTCGCGCTATGGCATGAACCCGGACGATCTGCGCCGGGCGGATGCGATCGAGGTGGTGGTCGGGCAGGGGGCCAAGCCGGGCGGCGGCGGCATGCTGCTCGGGCAGAAGATATCGAAGCGCGTCGCCGAGATGCGCACGCTGCCGGAGGGCATCGACCAGCGTTCGTCCTGCCGGCATCCCGATTGGACGGGGCCGGACGATCTCGAGATCAAGATCGAGGAATTGCGCGAGATCACCGATTGGGAGAAGCCGATCTATGTGAAGGTCGGCGCCTCGCGGCCCTATTACGACATTGCGCTGGCGGTGAAAGCGGGCGCCGATGTCATCGTGCTCGACGGCATGCAGGGCGGCACGGCGGCGACGCAGGAGGTCTTCATCGAGCATGTCGGCATTCCGACGCTGGCGGCGATCCGCCCGGCGGTGAAGGCGCTGCAGGACCTCGGCATGCACCGCAAGGTGCAGCTCATCGTCTCCGGCGGCATCCGCAACGGCGCCGATGTGGCCAAGGCTTTGGCGCTCGGGGCGGACGCGGTCTCGATCGGCACGGCGGCGCTGGTCGCGCTCGGCGACAACGACCCGCACTGGCAGTCCGATTACGAGGTGCTCGGCACCACCGCCGGCGCCTATGACGATTGGCACGAGGGCCGCGATCCCGCCGGCATCACGACGCAGGACCCCGACCTCGCCAAGCGGCTCGATCCGATCGGTGCCGGGCGCCGGCTTGCCAACTACCTCTCGGTGCTCACCCTCGAGACGCAGACCATCGCCCGCGCCGCCGGCAAGAGCCATGTCCACAATCTCGAGCCGGAAGACCTCGTCGCCCTCACCGTCGAGGCCGCCGCCATGGCCGGCGTCCCCCTCGCCGGAACGAATTGGATCCCAGGTGGCAATTCCTACTAGCGCGCCTCCTGTCCGGAACACGCTGAGCGTTCACACAAAGCGCCGATGCCCGAAAGGCATCGGCGCTTTTGCGTGATCATCAAAACTCGCCGTAGCCACGCGCCATCGCGGCGGCAAAGACGAGCAGCAGCGGAAAGAGCGCAAGCTCCAAATGGAGATAGAAACGCGCCGTTTTGATGTCGCCGTCGTCCGGCGCCGCCCCCGCGTTCTGCCAGCGCAGATAGGCGAGGGTCGGCGGCAGGGAGAGCGCGCCGATCAATGCGAATGTCGCGAGCTTCGCCCAGAAGAAGGCGTTGTGCTCGTAATAATGCCAGCCCTTGGCAGCAAAGATCGCGCGGCTGAAGCCGGCGACGAGAACCAAGCCGGCATCGATGCCATAGAAGAGATCGAGACGTGCCAGCCGCGCGACGGCGTCGCGTCCGAGCCCGGGCCGAAGCGCGAAGAATTCGGCGAAGACAATGCCGAACAGAACGAAGACAAAGACGTGGTGGGCGACGGCGAGAGCAAGATCGAGCATCGTAGCTTTCCCATTGGCGTGGGCGCGGCCGCCTCGCAAAAGATACTTGCTTCTGCGATCAGGCGGATCGTTCAACCCGGACATTGCAGCAAGTGGGCGAATCGTAGCCCGCCACCGGGAGTCTGATCGCGCTTTGCGGATTCGTGAAGTCCCGTTTGAGCGGGCGGTTTGACAGATCCGGCGCCGATTATCAAAAATTCGTCTCGCGGGTTTGTCTCATTGATCGGAGAAAGTGCCATGTATGACGGCAGGCAATTCAGCGTGCGTATCGAAGGGGCGAAATACGGTGTGAGCTTCGGCTCGTCACTGGCGATGGTCATTTCATACAGCGCGAACCATTCAATTCTGTGGGCCATCATCCACGGCATATTGAGCTGGCTCTACGTGATCTATTACGCCCTCTTCCATTGAGGCGTGCGCGCGTCTTTCGGACGTCTACGCATGGGCGCGTTCCGGCGCGCCAACATCCTCCAGCACCTCCTTGACGCTCGCGCGGATCAGCCGCGCGAGGGCCGCGAGCGCGGCGCGGCGCGGATGACTCGGCCGGAAAATGAGCCGCACGCGGCGGCGTGCCTTGGTTCCGGTCAAATGCCGCGCAATGAGGCCGCCGGGCAGGGGCTGCTCCTGCTTCAGTGCCAGCGCCGGGATCAGCGTCATGCCATAGCCCGCCGCCGCCATGTGCAGCAGTGTTTTGAGGCTTGTCGCGCGCATGTCGGCGACCGCTTCCCCGGAATTTTTCGGCGGACCGCAGAGTTCGAGCGCCTGATCGCGCAGGCAGTGCCCGTCAGTCAGCAGTAGCAGCGATTGCGGATCGATATCGGCGATGCTGATGCGGCTCCTCTTGGCAAGCGGGTTTTGCTTTCGCAGCACGAGCCAGAAATCCTCGTCGAACAGCGTTTCGGATTGGAGCGCGGGCACTTCCGGCTCCGAGGCAATGATTGCCGCATCGAGCTTGCTGGCGGCGACGAGTTCGACGAGGCGCACGGTCAAGTCCTCGACAAGGACGAGCCGCATCGACCGCAGCGCGCGTTGTGCTGCCGGCAGGACGTAAGGCATGAGATAGGGGCCGAGTGTCGGAATGACGCCGAGCTGCAGCGGCCCGGCGAGCGGATCGCGCGCCGCCGCGGCGACCGAAACGATATCCTCGGCCGCCGCCAGCGCGCGGCGGGAATGAGCGAGAATCTGCTCGCCCGGCGCTGTCGGCCGCACCGAATGGCCAACGCGCTCGAAGATCGCGAGCCCGAGTTCTTCTTCCAATTTGCGGATCTGGCCCGAGAGCGTCGGCTGGCTGACGCTGCAAGCTTCAGCTGCGCGGCCGAAATGACCGAAGTCGGCGACGGCGACGATATAGCGAAGATCACGCAGGTTCATGTTGGGTGAGACCGCAATTTGAAGCGGAGATGACGATCATTGGCGCTGCCTATCAAAATAAATGGAACTATCGATTGGATCAATCTCTCCCGAGCGCCTACTTTGCCCCCGGGCCGAAAGATTACGGAACGAGACCGGAGGGAGAGATGGACGACAAAGTTCATAAGGGCGCGGGCGAGTGCCCGTTCACTGGCGGCAGCCGTGGGCGCACGAATCGCGATTGGTGGCCGGACCATTTGGACATCCAGATCCTGCATCGAAATTCCTCCTTGTCCGATCCGATGGGCGAGGCGTTCGACTACGCGGAGCAGTTCAAAAGCCTTGATCTGAAGGCTGTGATCGAGGATCTCCGTGCCTTGATGACCGACTCGCAGGATTGGTGGCCGGCCGACTTCGGCCACTATGGCGGCTTGTTCATCCGCATGGCCTGGCACAGTGCGGGCACGTACCGGATCACCGACGGTCGCGGCGGCGCAGGCGCGGGCCAGCAACGTTTTGCGCCTCTCAACTCGTGGCCGGACAATGCGAACCTCGACAAGGCGCGCCGGCTGTTGTGGCCGATCAAGCAGAAATACGGCCGCAGGATTTCCTGGGCCGACCTGCTTGTTCTCGCCGGCAATGTCGCGCTCGAGTCGATGGGCTTTAAGACGTTCGGTTTCGCCGGCGGCCGCGCCGATGTCTGGGAGCCGGAAGAGCTCTACTGGGGCCCAGAGGGGACTTGGCTCGGGGACGAGCGCTACAGCGGCGAGCGCCAGCTCGCGGAACCGCTGGGCGCCGTGCAGATGGGCCTGATCTACGTCAATCCGGAAGGGCCCAACGGCAATCCGGACCCGGTCGCGGCGGCGAAAGACATCCGCGAGACGTTTTTCCGTATGGCGATGAACGACGAGGAGACCGTCGCGCTCATCGCCGGCGGCCATACGTTCGGCAAGACTCACGGCGCCGGCGATCCGTCGCTGATCGGCCCCGCGCCCGAAGCCGGCGCCATCGAGGATCAGGGTCTTGGCTGGAAGAGCAGATATGGCACCGGCGTTGGGGCCGACGCCATCACCGGCGGCCCGGAAGTGACCTGGTCGCAGACGCCAACCAAGTGGAGCAACTACTTCTTCGACAACCTGTTCAAATACGAATGGGAGTTGGAGAAGAGTCCGGCCGGTGCTTATCAGTGGCGGGCGAAGGGCGCGGACGCCACGATTCCCGACGCCTATGACGCGTCGAAGAAGCATGTGCCGACCATGCTGACTACGGATCTCTCACTGCGGTTCGATCCGGCTTACGAAAAGATATCGCGGCGCTTCTACGAACATCCTGACCAGTTCGCGGATGCCTTCGCCCGCGCGTGGTTCAAGCTCACGCACCGCGATATGGGTCCGATTCAACGTTACCTCGGCCCGCTCGTGCCGAAGGAGACGCTGATCTGGCAGGACCCGGTTCCGGCGGTCGACCATGAACTCGTCAGCGAGCAGGACATAGCGGCGCTGAAGGCGAAAATCCTCGCCTCCGGCCTGACGGTGTCGCAGCTTGTCTCGACGGCATGGGCGTCAGCTTCGACATTCCGCGGCTCCGATAAGCGCGGCGGCGCCAATGGCGCCCGTATCCGCCTCGCGCCGCAGAAGGACTGGGAGGTGAATGAGCCCACACGGCTCAAGACGGTGCTGGACAAGCTCGAAGCGATCCAGAAGGAGTTCAACGCGTTGCAAAAGGGCGGCAAGAAAGTCTCTCTCGCCGATCTGATCGTGCTCGGCGGCTCTGCCGCGGTCGAAAAAGCCGCCAAGGACGCCGGGGTGGACGTGAAGGTGCCCTTCACGCCGGGACGCACAGACGCCTCGCAGGAGCAGACGGACGCCGCCTCTTTCGCGCCGCTCGAACCGCGTGCCGATGGCTTCCGCAATTATATCAGCGGCAAGCACCAGTTCATTACGCCTGAGGAGGCGTTGGTAGATCGGGCGCAATTGCTGACGCTGACGGGGCCGGAGCTGACGGTTCTCGTCGGCGGTCTACGTGTCCTGGGTGCGAACGCCGGCGGGTCCAAGCACGGCGTCTTCACCGACCGGCCGGGAAAGCTGACGAACGATTTCTTCGTCAACCTGCTCGATATGCATACAGAGTGGCAACCGGCTGGCGACGACGCCTATCAAGGCCGTGATCGCAAGACAGGTGCGGCTCGGTGGACCGCGACGCGCGTCGACCTGATCTTCGGATCGCACTCGCAGCTGCGCGCCTTCGCCGAAGTCTATGGAAGCGCCGACTCGCAAGAGAAGTTCGTGCACGATTTCGTCGCCGCCTGGAACAAGGTGATGAATGCCGATCGCTTCGACCTTGCTTGAGGAGATGAGCGAGCGTCAGCTCGGCCATTTCCACAAGGGTCGGTGTGCCGCCGCGCCCGGCGCGGCGATCTAGAGCCCCTGCGCCCAGGACAGCCGAAAGTCCCTGGGCGCATGCCGCCCGCCTATGGCGGCAAGCAGCCGCGGGTCGTCCCCCCGCGGCTGTCGCTTTTGGGGAAGGCGAGGCGAAGCCCGTCTTTCGGGCGGCCCTGGCGCCGGGCGCCTTGCCTTCCCACACCCAGCTCTCTATAAGCACCCCCAATTCCACACGCGGAATTCGCGGTCCTGCTTCAAGGCCCGCACCGGTGGCTTCCGGCGGCAACGCCGGTCAGCCTAACTTTCCGCGGCGGCTCAACCGGAGAAGACTGACCTATGTCACTGCCTGATTTCTCTATGCGTGGCCTCCTCGAGGCCGGCGCCCATTTCGGCCATCAATCGCACCGCTGGAACCCGAAAATGGCGCCCTACATTTTCGGC
>JARLIV010000044.1 GCA_031291555.1 Methylovirgula sp.
CGCTGAAGCGGATGCCGCGCGGCAGAGCGATGGCGAGCACGCCCGCGGCAAGCAGGATCAGACGGGCGATAACAACCGGGCCGAACTGCGTCTCGAAGAAGAAGGCGTCGAGCGTGTCCAGCGTGGCGGCCGCGGCGAAACCGCCCGCCACATTGGCGATGAGCGCGGCGATCCAGACGAGGCCGGAAACGGCCGCCGTCACCGCTGCGATACGCAGCAGTCGATTGGTCGCGCGGAAAATTTGCTCTGCCTCGGCCGCCCCGGCGCCGCGCATCAGCAGGAACGACAGCGGGCATCCAAAAAGCGCAAAGAGCGCGGCGAAGTGGATCCAACGCGCGGCAACAAGGATGTGCAGGATCGTCATGGGTTCTGCGCAGTCTCAAGGTGCGGGGAGCCCCGCGGCTGCGGGGCTCCCTTACTCATGGCGCGATCGTTCAAGGCGCGATCGTTCATGGCGCAATGGTGAACTTATACGTGCCTTGCGTGTGGTGCGTGTCGACGGAGACGACATGCCAGCTCACGACGTAAGTGCCGGGCTTGAGCGTGCGGGCGAGGCGCACGTGCAACGTGTTCGCGGGGCCGACGACAGCCTTTCCGGTGGGCACGGGCGCGCCGCCCGCGGTCGCAACATGCACGCCCGAGAACGCGGCGACGATGTCCTCCGTAAAGGTCAGGTCGAGCTCGGAGGGCGAGGCGCCGATCGTCGTGCCGACGCCCGGCTGGGCGTGATCAAGAAACGCATGCGCGAAGGCTTGCGTGCCTGCAAGAATACTGGCGAGGCAGGTGGCGATGATGAGTAATGAAGAGCGTTTCATGTCGGATCCTCAATATCTGGCGAGTGGGGAGAGGGGCGCACTGAAAAGCGGCTTGCCTAAGCTGGTCGGGGCAACGTCATCGAGAAAAATGTCGAGGACAGCAAGCGCGCCGACATGGTCGCCGCTTGCACGGTTTATCGGCACCTGGGCCATGACGCCGATCTCAAAATATTGCCCGATGTAATAGAGCGACGGGCCGACGACGCCGGTCGTCTCATAGGGTGAAAACTCGCCCGGGATCACCGGCCCCTCATTGGCGACGGGCGTGCTGAAAATGCCCTCGAACGCGGGGATCAGCCGATTGAAGACATCCGGTAGTTGATGCACGAAGGAGTTTTCGTAGAGCAGGCTGTATTGCAGGGTGGCGCCATAAGTGAGCACCGTCGGATTATAGCTGCCGTCGGAATTGATGGTGACGGTGGGGATCGAATAATCGATCTCGCCGGTTACCGCGAAGGGTCGCACCCAATCGGCCGAGGCATCGCCGAATCCTTTACCGATGTAGAGTTTCGACGTGATCGTCGAGAAGGGATCGGAGGGAAGCGAGGCGCTTTGCGGGCTTCCGGTATTGCCGATCTCGGCCGAGACCGCTGCCGAGATGATGAACTCATGCTCCGGGATTTGGAGGAAGGCGAACTTGGCTTGGGTTTCGATGTTCGCCCAGCCCTCGGCCTTCGGATTGCGTTGCCAGGTAAAGCCTGCGGAGCCGACCGAGAGGGCGGTGTCGGGGGTGATCGTCTTGGCATATTCCCACCCGAGCGAATAGGAAATCGGCCCCAACGTGCCGTCCGGGTTGGCTGACTGGAGATAAGAAAAGCTCGGCAGCGCCAATTCGTCGTTGACGCCCGGATCGTCGATCGTGAGCGTCGCCGGGAAGACGCGGTTGCCGACGATAGTGTGAGCGCAGAGCGGGCTTGCAGCGAGCAAGAGTGCCGCCGCGGTTCCCGCACGGGTAAAATATCGAATCATAGAGAATCCTCAGCCGGAGAAGAACGCGCCAGCGCCTTCGGCCTCTTGATCGCGGCGATGCGACATCGCGCGAGGCAGCAAGGCGGCTGACGTCAGAAATGCGATGCCGGCGCGAACGCCGGCTTCTTCTAGCCGAGGTGTGGAGGGCCGCGCGGCTGTGCCGCGATGGCGAAGTGCAGGCGCGGTTGCGCCGCCGGTTGCGCGAGTTGCGGCGCCGACGTGCTGGCAGCGGGCGCGATACTGGGAAGCGCCGGCGGCAAAGCGACCGCAGCGTGGCAATGCAGCGCGCAGAAGGGGCAGGATTGTTGCTGCGGCTGCGGCGCGTGGTCGGGTTTGGGCGTCGAGCTTTGATCGTCCGACGCCGTATGGCAAATCGGAAAGCCGCCAAGGTCCGGCCCGGAAGCAAGGCCCGCCGTGCAGAACGCGCCGGCGGCGAGCTGCAGATAAAGCCCGAGGATCGCCAGGCAGGCGACAAATTGACTCCCCGCCGCCGCCTTCGCGCGAAGGCGGTTCACAAGCGCGGTCAATGTGTTGGCGACACGGCCCAGCACAGCGTTCTCCCCGGGCGGAAGCTACGCCAATCGTGCGCCATGCAACAGGCTATTATGACACTTTCGCCAATTCGCGCGGCACTGTTGCGCGCGAACCACGCCTCACGCGGTCTTTGCGGCCGTCTGCCCGAAGAGATGCTTGCGCGCCTCCGCATCGAAGGTCGGCGGCGGTGCGGGATTGATCTCGGCCGCCTTGGCATAAGCCGCAATGGTCGCCGGGCGCGCCTTGATCGCTTCGAACCAGCGCTTCAGATGCGGGAAATCGTCGAGGTTCTGGCCCTGCGCCGCGTGTGGCACGATCCACGGATATGAGGCCATGTCGGCGATCGAATAATCGTCGGCGAGAAATTCATGGTCGGCGAGCCTCTTGTTCAGGACGCCGTAGAGCCGGTTCGTCTCGTTGACATAGCGCTCGATCGCGTAGGGTATTTTTTCCAGCGCATAATTGCGGAAATGATGGTTCTGCCCGGCCATCGGGCCGAGGCCGCCCATCTGCCAGAACAGCCATTCGAGCGTCGTCACCCGCTTGCGGATGTCGGAGGAGATGAACTTGCCGGTCTTCTCGGCGAGATAGAGCAGGATGGCGCCGGATTCGAAGATCGAGATTGGCGCGCCGCCGTCCTTCGGTGCGCGGTCGATGATGGCGGGGATGCGATTGTTCGGCGCGATCGCCAGGAATTCGGGTTTGAACTGCTCGCCTTTGCCGATGTTCACCGGATGGATTTCGTAAGGAAGCTGCGCCTCTTCGAGAAAGATCGTGATCTTGTGCCCGTTCGGCGTCGTCCAATAATAGAGCTCGATCATGCTTCTTTCTCTCAAAAGTTAGGCGATACCTTCTCCCCAGTGGGAGAAGGTGCTGAGCGAAGCGAGGCGGATGAGGGGTTACAACCTCTCAGAATTCATAGGGATCGTAACCCCTCACCCGGCTGCTTTGCAGCCACCCTCTCCCTGAGGGGAGAGGGTCGTTGTGCTTACCGTCCCTCGCCGGCGTCCCAAAGCGCTTTGAGGCCCTCGCGGTAAGTCGGATAGGCGAGCTTGACGCCGAGCTGATCTTTCAGCTTGCCGTTCGCCACGCGCTTGTTCTCCTCATAAAAGCTGCGCGCCATCGGACTCAAGGGGGCGGTGTCGAAATCTTCCTCCGGCGGCGGTGCGACGCCCATCAATTTTGCGGCATAAGTGATGACATCCTGCGGCGGCGCCGGCTCGTCGTCGGCGACATTCCAGACATCGCTGGCGCCGTCATAGGCGAGCGCCGCGGCAATGGACGTGCTGATATCGGCGACATGGATGCGGTTGAAGACCTGATGCGGCTTGATGACGCGCTGCGCGGTGCCGTTCTTCAATTGCACGAGCGCATTGCGGCCGGGGCCATAGATGCCGGCGAGACGCAGAATCTGGATCGACTTGCGATTGTCACGGGCGATTGCTTGCCAGGCCTTTTCGGCGCGCAGCCGGGCGATGGAGCGCGGCTGTTTCGGCAGCGGCACGCGCGTCTCGTCGACCCATTCGCCGGCGCGATCGCCATAGACGCCGATGGTCGAGAGATAGATGATCTTGAGCCGCTGCGGCAATTGCGACAGCACGCGGCCGAATTTGGCGAGCGCCGGATCGATGGAGGCATCGGGCGGGATGGAGACAAGCAGCACATCGGCCCGAGCCAACGCCGCGGGAATCTCCGCATCGGCGCGCTCGGCGTCGAACATATAGCCCGCAAGGCGCGGCTCGCCGATCTGTTCGACGGCATAATGGCTGCGCGCGGTGCCGGCGATCGTATCGAACTGCTCGCCATAGGCTTTGATGAAATGCTGCGCGCTATAGCCGAGACCGAAACAGAAAAGGTTCATTGCCTAACCTCGACCGGCGCTTCGACGCGCCGCCATTCGGCGAGAACATCCGCGTCGGCCTCCTTGGCGCGATGGCCCGCGGCCAGCGCCGCGGCGCGCGCGGGCGCGAGACGCGAGAGCGCCCAGACCGCCATCGCTCGCACCAGAGGCGAGGGATCGTCAAGCCGCGCCACGACAAGCGGCAGCAATGACATGTCGCCGGAATTGCCGGCGGCGACGAGCAGATTGCGGGCGAAGCGCGCGCTGCCGATGCGCTTCACCGGGCTGCCGGAAAAAAGCGCGCGAAAGCCTGCATCGTCGAGCGCGAGCAGGTCCGCGAGGCGCGGCGCGACGAGATCGGCGCGCGCCCGCAATTTGGCTTCGTGCGAGGCCTGCGCGAATTTGTTCCACGGGCAGACCGCGAGGCAATCGTCGCAGCCATAGATGCGGTTGCCGATCGCTGCGCGCAGATGCGCGGGGATATGACCTTTGTGCTCGATGGTGAGATAGGAGATGCAGCGCCGGGCATCAAGCAGATACGGCTGCGGAAAAGCCTTTGTCGGGCAAGCATCGAGGCAGGCGCGGCAGGAGCCGCAATGGTCCTGCTCCGCCGCATCGGGCGCGATCGAAAGATCGGTGAAGAGCGCGCCGAGAAACAGCCACGAGCCCGCCTCGCGCGAGACGAGATTGGTGTGCTTGCCCTGCCAGCCGAGGCCGGCCGCCTGGGCGAGCGGCTTTTCCATCACCGGCGCTGTATCGACGAAGACTTTGAGTTCGGCGCTGGGCGCCAATGCGGCGAGCCAGGAGCCGAGCTGTTTCAGCCGCCCCTTGATGAG
>JARLIV010000045.1 GCA_031291555.1 Methylovirgula sp.
GTTTTGGCGGCCGCCGAGACGAGCTTGAAGACACGAAATCCCGGCGGCGCCGGAATTGATCGAGGCGCTGGGCGTGACGGGCTGCTCAGATCCATCGTCGACCGCATTGAGGTCGACGAGGGCGCGATCCGCTTGTTTGGCCGGAAAGATGTTCTGGAGCAGTGTGTTATGGCCGGTACGGTTGCGACCCCTGGGGTTCGCACATTTGTACCGGAGTGGCGCACCCGACACGATTCGAACGTGTGACCTCCACCTTCGGAGGGTGGCGCTCTATCCAGCTGAGCTACGGGTGCATCTAAATTTCGCCTAGCCCGACTGACCTATGTGGGTCAACGGATTCGGCCTTCACAAACCAGTCCCACATCACGGTCGCCGGGTGACTACGCCCCGCTATCCGCTGTTCCGCCCCCGTTCTCCGAAAACTGCTTACGCGCTGCTTACGCGAAAATTTCTCGGGGTTTGGCGGCGTTCGTAGGATTACTCAAGCTACTGTTTTCACGAACCTTTCTTCAGTTACTTACTAACGAAACCCCCTTGACATCAGCCTTCGGAGGGCAGCGCTCTATCCAGCTGAGCTACGGGTGCCAATAGCGCAAAGCGCGGCGCGTCCGGCGCGCCGACCGCCGGGTTCTAGCTGATCCACCGCACGGCCGCAATGCGCAGATCCCTCGCCCGGCCCTGCCGGGCGAAAGCGAATTGCGGCTTGAACCTGCAAGTCGAAGGTGCACTTGCCGAACGTGAATTTGTCGGGCGCGGCTTTAATGCAGCGTCTCGACGCGCTCGGCGCTCCGCAGCTTGGCGATCTCGTCCCTGAGTTGGAGCTTTCGCCGCTTGAGCTCCGCCAGTTTCACCTCGTCGGCCGAGGGATAGCCCCATTCCTTCGCGATATCGCGATCGAGGGCTTCGTGACGACGTTCAAGCTCAGCGAGATGGCTTTCCAAAGACATGCTCTGCTCCTTCGGGAGGCGCGTCCACGACGATAGTGTGACACAGGATTCGCGGCCGGCAAGGGCTTTGCCCCCGGCGCATCGCAAAAAATTCGTGCCGCGCGCGCACACAGCGACGCAGGCGCTAAACCTTTGTTAATTCAATGTCGACAGCTTAGGCTCGGCGCCCTTCAAAGCCGCGTGAGCGGGGCGACGCAAGCCACGCGCAAGCGCTATTTTGTTGATGACAGCGAGGCTTAGAAACAGCATGTGCGGTCCAGCACATTCCGTATTTTGCCGCTTTTTTACGGTTCACTCAGCTTGATTAGGCTTGGGGGTCGGTCCATGCATTCCAAGATGAGATTGGGCGTTCTGGCGCTTTCCTCGATCGCCGCCGCGGGTTTGCTCTGCGCGCCTGCCCTGGCGCAATGGCATTACTCCACCTACCCGCCCTATCCGGGCGGCGGCCAGCCGAACCAGAACTATGGCGAGCCGCAGGCCGAGCCGCCGGACGCCTATGTGCCGCCAGACCAGCGCGCCTATGCCAGCCCGCCGCAGCGGGTGAGCCCGGACAGCGCCCCCTATAATCCGCCACCGGATGACGACCTCGCTGCTGCTGGCCAGCGGACGCGCCAGGAGGTCGATTTCCCGAGCAGCGAGAAGCCGGGCACGATTATCGTCGATACCGCCTCGCGGCACCTCTATCTTATTGAGGGCCATGGCCGGGCGCTGCAATATGGCATCGGCGTCGGCCGCGACGGCTTCTCCTGGAAGGGTGTCGCCGAGGTTCACAGCAAGCAGGAATGGCCGAAATGGTTCCCGCCGCCGGAGATGCTGCAGCGGCGGCCTGACCTGCCGCAGGAAATGGACGGCGGCCTCGGCAACCCCCTGGGTGCGCGCGCGATGTATCTCTGGGAGAATGGCAAGGACACGCTGTTCCGCATCCACGGCACCAACGAGCCGGATACGATCGGCCACGCGGTCTCCTCCGGCTGCATCCGGATGATGAACGGCGACGTGATGGACCTCTACACCCGCGTCTCGGTCGGCACCAAAGTCGTCGTGCTGTAATATATCGCGGCCCTTCGCCCGTTCCCGGCGCGCTTTCCGGCCAGATGAAACCATCTGGCCGGTAGAAAAGCGCGCCAGCCCTAGATGTTGAAGCGTGTTCTGATCGGAAAAGTCATGCAACTTTTCCGGAACACGCGCGCGAAGGGCCTTTTTCTTGCACTACGCCGCAGCACGTTCTTGACCTTCCTCGCCATCTCGCATTTAAGGCGCGCGACGCGTTTCCGCGCCCGCTCTTCCTTGGAGATTGACGATGCAGAATTGGCCGATCCACGGCACGATTACCGGTCCTATTGTCATGATCGGCTTCGGTTCGATCGGTCGCGGCACCCTGCCCCTGATCGAGCGACACTTTCATTTCGACAAGTCGCGCTTCACCGTCATCGACCCTGTTGACACCGACCGGCATCTCGTCGACGAGCGCGGCATCGCTTTCATCCAGAAGGCGGTGACGCGCGAGAATTTCGTCGATCTGCTGAAGCCGCTGCTGACCAACGGCCCCGGCCAGCCCTTCATCGTCAACCTGTCGGTCGAAGTCTCCTCCGCTGCCATCATGCGCCTCGCGCATGAGGTGGGCGCGCTTTACATCGACACGGTCTGCGAGCCCTGGCCCGGTTTCTACGACGACCCGCGTCTCACCCAATCGCAGCGCTCGAATTACGCCCTGCGTCAGGAAGTGCTCGACCAGCGCGATGCACTCGGCCTCGGGACGACGGCGATCTCCTGCTGCGGCGCCAATCCGGGCATGGTCTCCTGGTTCGTCAAACAGGCCCTGCTGAATGTCGCCAAGGACCTCGGCATCGCGGCGCCGGAGCCGAAGACGCGCGAGGAATGGGCGCAGCTGGCGAAGGGCGTCGGCGTCAAGGGCATCCATATCGCCGAGCGCGACACCCAGCGCGCCAAGACGCCGAAGCCGATGGGCGTCTTCGTCAATACCTGGTCAGTCGAAGGCTTCGTCTCGGAAGGCCTGCAACCTGCCGAGCTCGGCTGGGGCACGCATGAAAAGCACCTGCCGCCGGAAGGCCGGCGCCATGAGTATGGCCCGGACTGCGCCATCTATCTGCTGCGGCCGGGCGCGGGCACGCGTGTGCGCTCCTGGACGCCGACGCCGGGACCGCAGCACGGCTTCCTCGTCACCCACAACGAATCGATCTCTATCGCCGACTATCTGACGCTGCGCGAGAACGGCGAGGTCGTCTATCGGCCGACGGTGCACTACGCCTATCGGCCCGCCGACGACGCCGTCCTGTCGCTCGACGAAATGGCCGGCGCGCAATGGCAGCAGCAAGACGATTGGCACATTCTCGGCGAGAACGAGATCGTCGATGGCATCGACGAACTCGGCGTGCTGCTCTATGGCCACGCGAAGAACGCTTATTGGTATGGCTCGCAGCTTTCGATCGAGGAAACACGCCGCGTCGCGCCCTATCAGAACGCGACCGGCCTGCAGGTGAGTTCGGCCGTTCTCGCTGGCATGGTCTGGGCGCTGGAAAATCCGCGCGCCGGCATTGTCGAGGCTGACGAGTTGGATTTCCGCCGCTGCCTCGAAGTGCAGATGCCCTATCTCCAGCCGGTGATCGGCACCTATACCGATTGGACGCCGCTCACCGACCGCGCCAAACTCTTCGCTGAAGAGCTCGACAAAGACGATCCCTGGCAGTTCTCGAATGTGATTGTGCGCTGAGGATTTGGGGCGTCAGATGGCTTTGATGAAGCTCTCTGGCGTCCCCTCCGCAGGGTCGACGAAGATAATGTCTCTCGGATCGCGCCGCGGCGTGTCGACTGAGAGAAAAACGACGGGCTCTTCGTAAATTTCGGGCAAAGCGTGCACAATGCCCTTCTTGAAGAAGAGCAATTGGCCGGGCTCGAAGGCGCCGCCGTTTGCGGGATTGTCGAGCCAGAACGTGCCCCTGCCCGAAACGACGTAGAGATATTCATCGCAGGTCGCGTGATAATGCGCCGGCGTCGGGCGATAGACGCGGAAGATTCGCGCGCTCGCGACCTCCTCGTTCGTCAAATAAAAATCGAGCAAAAGCGTGTCGGACTTCGGCGGAAACGATTCAGCGATCTTCTTGACGTCGAATCGCCCGAAGGCACTTGCGACTTTGTCCATTTCAACATTTCCGATTGTTGGCAGCCGAACGGTATGTGGGCATGCCGTGCGCGGAAATAAACCCGCTGCGCCGCCTCCGCTCGCTTTTGCTCTTCAATCGCGCGTGAAGAGCGGCCCTATTCGGCCGCCATCTTGACGGGCTGGGGCAGGCTCTCGGCGCGGAAGTGCGCGAGCAAGCCCGTTTCCTCCACTTTCGCTTCATCCACCGCGCGCAACTTGACATGCCCGAAGCCGCGGATCTTTTCCGGCAGCGCCGCCAACGCGACGCCGATCTCATAATTCTCCGGCGTCAGCTTCCCGGCGATCTCGTCGATAAGCTTCTCGTAATCGGCGCGCAGCTGGCGTTCGAGCCGGCGCTCGCTCGACCAGCCGAAGACATCGAGCGGCGTGCCGCGCAAAATTTTCAACGGCCTGAGAATCTTGAACAGCCGCATCATCGCGGGACCGAAGGCCCATTTGCGCACCGTGCCCGGCTTGCGGGCGAAAATCGGCGGTGCGAGATGGAAGGTGATGCGAATATCACCCTCGAAGGCGGCGGCGATGTCGCGCGCGAACGTGCCGTCGCAATAGAGCCGCGCAACCTCATATTCGTCTTTCACCGCCATCAGCTTGAAGAGGCTCTCGGCCGCCGCGAGCGCGAGACGGGTCTGCCCCGGCGCCACGCGCCGCTCGACCTCGACGATGCGCCGCACCCGCGCCGCGTAGCTTTCGGCATAGGCGCGGCTCTGATAGGTCGTGAGGAAGGCCCGTCGCCGCGCGAATTTCTCTTCGAATGTTTCGGAGATGACGCGCGAGGAGGCTGGATCGCGCGCCGGCGCCAGCAAAGCGGCGACGCGCTCCGGTGCACAGGCCTCGCGGCGCCCCCAGAGAAAGGCGCGCTTATTCATCTCGACGGATTCGCCGACGATCTCGATCGCCCGCATCAAGGCTTCTTCCGAGAGGGGCAGCAGCCCGCGCTGCCAGGCAAAGCCGACGAGAAAGATATTCGCCGCGACCGAAGTGCCGACGAGCGCCGTCGCAAGGCTCGTCGCATCGCAGAACGCGGCGCGATTAGCCGCGGCCTTCTGGATCGCCTGTTTGATCGTCGCGACCGGCAGCGTGAAATCGGCATCACGGGTGAAGTCGCCCGGATAGGTCTCCGCCGTGTTGATGACGACGCCGGTTTCGCCGGGCCGGACCGCGGCGAGAACTTTGGCGGTGCCCGAGACGACGAGATCGCAGCCGATGATGAGATCGGCGCCGCCGGCGCCAATGCCGATGGCATGGATCTGCTCGGGCCGCGCGGCGATCTTGATATGGCTGTGAACCGCACCGCCCTTTTGCGCCAGCCCCGCCATGTCCGTCGAGCCGCAGCTCTTGCCCTCGAGATGCGCCGCCAGGGCGAGGAATGCGCCGATAGTGACCACCCCGGTGCCGCCGACACCGGCGATGAGAATGGCGAAGGGCTTGTCACCGAGTTCGGGGATTTGCGGCGGCGGCAGCGGCGGAAAATCATCCGCCTCCTGCGACTTCATGCCGGCGACTTTCAGCTTGGCGCCATGCACTGTCACCATCGCCGGGCAGAAGCCTTCGAGGCAGGAGAAATCCTTGTTGCAGCTCGCCTGATCGATGGTCCGCTTGCGGCCGAACTCGGTTTCGAGCGGTTGCAGCGAGACACAATTCGAAACCTTGCCGCAATCGCCGCAACCCTCGCAGACGAGATCGTTGATGAAGACTCGCTTGTCGGGGTCAGGGAATTGGCCGCGCTTGCGGCGGCGGCGCTTTTCCGCCGCGCAGGTCTGGTCGTAGACGAGGATTGTCGTGCCCGCGACCACCGCGAGCTCGCGTTGCACGGCATCGAGTTCGTCGCGCAAGCGGACTTCGACATCTTGCGGCCAATTCGCGAGTCCCTGATATTTCTGCAGATCGTCGGTGACGACCACGATTTTCCGAGCGCCTTCGGCCGCGACCTGGCGGACGATCTTATCGACCGTCAATCCGCCTTCGAGCTTCTGGCCGCCGGTCATCGCAACGGCATCGTTAAAGAGAATCTTGAAGGTGATGTTGGTGCCGGCGGCGATCGCCCAGCGGATCGCCAGAACGCCGGAATGATTGTAGGTGCCGTCGCCAAGGTTCTGGATGATGTGATCGCGCGTCGAAAACGGCGCCTCGCCAATCCAATTGGCGCCCTCGCCGCCCATATGGGTATAGCCCTCGGTGGCGCGGTCCATGCGCTGGACCATGTAATGGCAGCCGATGCCGGCATAGGCGCGCATTCCGTCGGGCACCTTGGTCGAGGTATTGTGCGGGCAGCCAGAGCAGAAATAGGGCGTGCGCACCGCCGCGTCCTTCAGCAGGGTAAGTCCGCGTTGCAGGCCTTCAAGATGAGCGACGCGCGCTTCGAGCTCCGGGCTCGCATTGAATTCGAGCAGGCGGCGGCCGATGGCGATGGCGATGTGATTGACGTCGAGCGCACCGGCGACGGGAAAGAGCGGGCGGCCCTTCTCGTCCTTCTTGCCGACGCAGACCGGCTGATGCGCGCTGCCGTAAAGCTCGTCGCGCAATTGGTTTTCGATCAGCGAGCGCTTTTCCTCGACGACGATGATCTTGTCGAGGCCCTGCGCGAATTCGCGCAGTCCTTGCGGCTCGAGCGGCCAGGGGCAGGCGATCTTGTAGAGTCGCAGCCCCAGCGCATTGGCGCGCAACTCGTCGATACCGAGCTCGTCGAGCGCCTGGCGCACATCGAGATAGGATTTGCCGGCGGCGATGATGCCGAGCCGAGGCTTGGCGCCGCCCGAGATGAGGATGCGATTGAGCCGGTTCGCGCGCAGCCAGGCCAGCACGGCGTCGCGCTTGTAATTCTGCAGCCGCTTTTCCTGCTCAAGCACCGGATCGCGCGCGCGGATGTTGAGCCCGTCCAGCGGCAGGAGGAAATCCGTTGGCGCGATGGGCCGCACGCGATCCAGCGATGCATCGACCGAGGCCGTCGATTCGACCGTATCCTTCAGACATTTGAGGCCGACCCAGCAGCCCGAATAGCGGCTCAGCGCATAGCCATAGAGACCGTAATCGATCAGCTCCTGCACCCCGGCGGGGGCGAGGATCGGAATCATCACATCGACGAAGGCGAATTCCGACTGGTGTGCGGTCGTCGAGGATTCGGCTGTGTGATCGTCGCCCATCAGCGCGAGAACGCCGCCGAAGCGCGACGTGCCGGCCAGATTGACGTGACGCAGGACGTCGCCGGAGCGATCGACTCCCGGCCCCTTGCCGTACCAGAGGCCGAAGACGCCGTCGAAACGCCCTTCGCCCCGCATCTCCGCCTGCTGCGCGCCCCAGATGGCAGTGGCGGCGAGATCTTCGTTGAGGCCCGGCTCGAAGACGATGTCGCGCGCTTCGAGCTGTTTCTTGGCGCGGGCGAGATTGAGATCGACGCCGCCGAGCGGTGAGCCGCGATAGCCGGAGACGAAACCGGCGGTCTTCAGTCCGGCGCGGCGATCGAGTTCCGCCTGCATCAGCAGCAGACGGACGATCGCCTGTGGCCCGGAGACGAAAATGCGGCTTTGCGCGAGATCGTATCTGTCCGCGAGTGAGAGCGGAGCCGTCGTTTCTAGCGTTTTGCCGGCGTCCACCATCTGTGCCTTTGCCCCAGGCAAGGAATCCTGGCCACCCCACGGGACTTATCGGTATAGAGCAGCCATACCGATCCTCCAAACCCTTTCCGGCTTTCGCCCCGCAACACGCGCATTTCGCTAAGTAAATGATTGTAACGCAGTTTTGCGAACCGAGACTGGCCGCCCTCTGCGCGCGTTTGATCGCCTGTGCCTCGCTTTGGCCAGAGTTTGGCTGGCAAAGTGCAGTTTCACATCCGCTGTGGCGATTCCGTGGCTAAACCCTTGACCGTACACATCCGCGCGGCGCGCAGCTGCCTATTCGGACTCATCGCCATCACGCTCGCCTGTGCGAGCCCGGCGCAGGCCCACCCGCATGTCTGGGTCACGGCCCACGAAGACGTGATCTTCCAGCCCGACGGCAAGATCGCGGCGATCCGTAATTCCTGGGTCTTCGATGATATGTACTCGGCGTTCGCGGTGCAGGGCCTCGCCAAGGACGGCCAGCTCGCGACCAAGGAGCAGCTCGCCCCGCTTGCCAAGACCAATGTCGAATCTTTGGCCGAGTTCGGCTATTTCACCTTCGCCAAGAACGCCGGCCAAAATGTCGATTTCGGGCTGCCGCGCGACTATTCGCTCGAGGAGCGGCCGGATAAACTCGTGGTGTTGACTTTCACCGTGCCGTTGAAAGAGCCACTCGACCCCGGCAAGGCTTTCACCTTTTCGGTTTACGACCCGACCTTCTTCGTCGACTTCAGCCTGGCGAAGACCAATCCGGTGGCGCTCGTCAGCGCGCCGAAGGGCTGTTCCATCGGCGTCCTCGGCGCCAATCCGCTCGATGTCGACGATGCCAAAAAATTGTCGGAAGCCTTCTACCAGAATCTCTCTCCCGGCGCGAACTTCGGCATGAAGCTGGCCGACCGGGTCATCGTCGCCTGCCCTTAGCCGGATGAGCAGAGGAAGTTGATGGGTAGAAGCTCGTATCCCAGCGCCGTTTGCCTCGCCGTCCTCATGCTTCTTGCCGCGACGGCCGCCGCCACGGCGCAAGGTTTCCATCATCCCTTCGCTGTCGGCGCCGATGAAGGCGCGGTCGGCAGCGCCACCGGCATCACCGCCTGGATCATCGAACAAGAGAGCCGATTTTCGCTCGCCCTGGTCGGCGCCATGCGCGCGGTGAAGCACAGCGATTACGGGTTTCTCGCTCTCGCAGGCTTGAGCTTTCTTTACGGCGTCTTTCACGCCGCCGGCCCCGGCCACGGAAAAGCTGTGGTGACCTCCTACATGATCTCCAACGAGCGCGCGCTCAAACGCGGTCTGGTCATCTCCTTCCTCGCGGCTGTCTTGCAGGGAATCGTCGCGGTCGCGCTCGTCGGCAGCGCGGCGCTGATCTTCAACGCGACGGCGCAGCGGATGAATGCGGCGGCGCGTTACCTCGAATATGCCGCCTATGCCGGCATTATCCTGCTCGGCTTCGTCCTGCTGATCAACAAGTCGGCGGCGCTGGCGGCGAGCATCCGCCAAGCCATGGCCGCGCGGGCGCTGCCGGTCTTTGCCGGCGCATCGCCCAAGCTCGCCTACGCGCAGGCCGGCAGCAACGGAAATTTTCTCGCTGACGACGGAAACGGCCATGTGCATGGGCCGGACTGCGGCCATTTTCATGCGCCGGACCCGAGCCAGCTCGGCGCGGGCTTTTCATGGAAATCGGCCGCCGTCACCGTCGTGACTGCGGGCGCACGACCCTGCTCCGGGGCAATTCTCATCCTGGTCTTCTCGCTGGCACAGGATATTTTTGGCGCCGGAATCTTTTCCGTCTTCGCCATGTCGCTCGGCACCGCGATCACAACCGGCGCGTTGGCGAGCATGGCCGTCTATGCCAAGAGGCTCGCCGTCCGCTTCTCAGGCCGCAGTTCGTCCCGCGCGGAAATCATAGGCCGGTTGATCGAGGTCGGCGCGGCGCTCTGCGTGCTCGTTTTCGGCACTCTGCTCCTGCTCGCGAGCGTTTCCGGCTTGGCCGCCGCCTGAAGCGGAGCCGTTTTTCCGCTTAACTTCGGGAGGAAAGCGCGTAGATAAGAGTCGAGGCGAAGCAATGGCCTTTCGGTTGACGCACACGCACAAGCTTTGGAACGTAATCCAGCGCCCGGCGCTGGGGCTGGCGGCGCTCGTCCTCTGCCTCGGCGCGCTCGACATTCCGGCCGCAAAAGCCCAGAGCTTCAACCCGTTCGGCTGGTTCCAGCAGGTGTTCCGGCCGCAGCGCGGCTATGACGAATACAGGTCGCCTCGCGCGCATCCCCATTACACCTATCATCCGCATCCGATGGCCAAGGTGCAGAAGACGCCCGCGGTGCCGCCGAGCTTCTTTGTCGCCGTACTTGGCGATTCGCTCGGCGAAATGCTCGGCCAGGCGCTGACGACCTCACTCAGCGACCGGCCGGAGATCGAGGTTCTGCGCGAGGCGAAGGAGGATTCCGGCCTCGTCCGCGACGATTATTACGATTGGCCGAAAGCCGCGCACGACCTCCTGACGAGCGGTCAGAAAATCAACGTCGCGGTGATGATGATCGGCAGCAACGATCATCAGACCTTGCACGACTCGACCGGGAGCTACGACCCTGGCTCGGAGCAGTACGAGCAAATCTACGCCGCGCGGATCGAGGCCGTTGCCAAAGCCTTTCACGATGCAAAAATTCCGCTGCTCTGGGTCGGCCTGCCGATCATGAAGAGCGACCGCTTCTCGAAGGCGATGGCTTCGCTCAACGACATGTACCGTCAATATGCGAGCAAGAACGGCGCGACCTACATCGATATTTGGGAGGACTTCGTCGACGACAGCGGCCAGTTCAGCCCCTATGGGCCGGATGTCGATGGCCAAGTCGTGCGGCTGCGCGCGCTCGATGGCGTCCATTTCACCAAAGCGGGCGCGCTCGAACTCGCAAGCTTCGTCGAGCCGCAGATCCGTCAAATTCTCGAAGGCGAGACACCGCAGGATGACGCCGCGCTCGCGAAGATCGAGACGACGGCGCCCGCAGGCACCAATCTGCCGGCGGCCAATGCAGCGGTCGCCCCCGTCAAGCCGCCGATCGGCCCGGTGCTTCCCCTGACCGGGCCGGTTCTGTCGGCCGGCGGCCAGCTTGCGACGCTGACCCCCGCCAGCGCCGGAGCCAACACGGCGAGCCTCGTCGAACAGACCTTCATCGACGGACGGCGGCCGCTGCTGAGGCCCGGCCGCGCCGACGATTTCGTCTGGCCGCGGCAAGAGCTTGTCAGCGAGGAGCCACTGCCGAAACCCGCCCCGCCGCCAACGCAAATCATACTGGCCAGAGCACCGGCGCCCGCCGCGCCCGCGAAAAACCCGGCGGCCGCACCGACCTCCGCCGCCCGCTGAGCGCCGCGTTCAAGACGGAACAAATCGCACATCCGGCAAAACCGACCTGTGGCTCTATCCCCCCGCGGCGTTCTTTTGTGGGGGTTCGTCATGCTGACACTTCGGACTATTGCTGTTTCTGGATTGATTTTATCATCCGGCGCCACCGGCGCTTTTGCTCAGGATCTGCCTTTCCCGTTTAATCTCTTTGCCGGCCCGCAGGCGACGCAGGCCCAACCGGCGAGCACCGGCAATATCGCGGTGGCTGTGGAGCCGACGCGGACGCTGGTCGATGACCCGACAGACGCGGCCAAGGGCTCGATTACCATCGATACCAAATCCAAGTACCTCTATCTCTCGCTCGGTGACGGCAAGGCCCTGCGCTACGGCGTTGGCGTCGGCCGTGAGGGCTTCGGCTGGACCGGTCACGTCCATATCGCCCGCCGCGCCGAATGGCCGGACTGGACGCCGCCCGATGTGATGCTGAAGCGCCGGCCCGACCTGCCGCGTTACATGGCGGGCGGCATCGATAACCCGCTCGGCGCGCGCGCCCTTTATCTCTTCAACGCGCATGGCGACACCGGCTTTCGCATCCATGGAACCAACGAGCCCGATACGATTGGCCAAGCGGTTTCCTCCGGCTGTATCCGGATGCTGAATGTCGACGTCGAAGACCTCTACAATCGCGTCAAGGTCGGTACGCAGGTCAACGTCATCTGACCCGGTCCCCGCCTCGACCTTCTGAGGATTTGCAGGCGGGCCCCAATATGCATTATCCCCGTGGCGATCGGCAGGGCACTGGCTCTGCCGGTCGTAATGTTTTTCGGGTGGGCAGCAGATGGCCGACAAGTTGAGCGACGAGGAGCGCGCAGCCATGCGCGCAGAGCTCGAGCGCCTGCGTCAGGAGCACCGCGACCTCGATTCGGCCATCGTGGCGCTGATCGAGATTTCCGCCGCCGATCAATTGCAAATCCAGCGGTTGAAAAAGCGCAAGCTGATCCTGCGCGACAAGATCGACCGTATCGAGGATTTGCTGACCCCCGACATCATCGCCTGATCTCATCCGCCTGTTTTCGGCAGCCTCGCGCAAGCCCGGACGTGTAGAGCGCGGAGGCTACGCTCTGGAATTGCGCCCGGCGTCGCCGCGCGCTTCGAGGCCCGCCGATGATCCCATCCGAAGCCGCCGCGCAACCTTCCGCGGCCGAATTGCTGCAAAGCGCGCTCGAATTCCACGGCGGCAAGCAATATGGCCTCGCCCGCCAGCTTTATCTGCAAGTTCTCAATCAAAATCCCGATCACGAGGTCGCCTGGCATAATCTCGGCCTCGTCGAACATATGACCGGGCGCCACGCCCAGGCGGCGGAATATATCGGCAAGGCCATCGGCCTGAAGCCCGATTACGCTCGCGCCTACGCCAACCTCGCCGCGGTTCTGCGCGAGACGCGCCAGCTCGAGGCGGCGCGGGAAACCGCTCTGCGCGCCGTCCGTCTCGATCCCGGCTTCGCGCCGGCGCACAGCAATCTCGGCAATATCCTCGAAGATAGGGGCGATCTCGAAGGCGCCGCGGCGGCCTATCTGGAGGCGTGCCGGATCGACCCGTTCTTCATCGAGGCCCATGCCAATGCCGCTGAAATTCTGCGCCGGCTCGACCGCCCGGAAGAGGCTTTGGATCTCTGCCGCGCAATCACCGCGAAGCGCGCGGACGTCGCGGAACCCTACTTTGCCATGGGCAACATCTTGCGCGGCCTTCTACGCCTCGAAGAAGCGGGCGAGGCCTTTCGCCGGGCCATCGCCCTGCGGCCTGACTACGCCGAAGCCTATTGCAATCTCGGCAACATCCTGCAGCACCGCGGCGATCTGCCGGGCGCCATCGCCGCCTATGAAAGCGCGCTGGCGTTCAAGCCCGACATGGCCGAGGCGCATTGCAATCTCGGCGCGGCTTATGAGACGCAGCGCCGCCTCGACGAGGCGCTCGGCGCCTATCGCCAGGCCGTCGCGCTCAACCCGGACCTCGTCGGCGTGCGCACGCAGATGCTGCATCTGCGCCGCGCGATTTGCGATTGGGCCGATATCGAGGCTGAGGAAAACGCGGCTCTAGCCGCGGTGGCCGCGTGTGACGGCACCATCCCGCCCTTCGGACTGCTCAGCATGGATTCCGGTCATGCCCTGCAATTGCAAGTGGCGCAGCGCTGGGCCGCGGCGCTGCACGCCAGACCCTGCTTTGCGCACCAGCCGCCGGCACCGGCCGAGCGCGGCCGCAAATTGCGTATCGGCTATCTCTCGGCGGATTTCTTCCGCCACGCCACCGCGGTTCTGATGGCGGGGCTGTTCGAGCAGCACGACCATTCCCGCTTCGAGATCGTCGCCTATTCCTATGGCGCGGGCGACTGCAGCGAGCTGCGCCAGAGGCTCTGCAATGCCTTCGACCGCTTCGTCGATCTCAACGGCATCGGCGACCGCGCCGCGGCGCAGCGCATCTATGACGACAAGATCGATATTCTCATCGATCTGAAGGGTTATACGCAGTTTGCGCGCAGCGAGATCGCCGCCCATCGCCCGGCGCCGATCCAGGTGAACTTCGTCGGTTACCCCGGCACGATGGGCGCCGATTTCATCGATTATGTGATCGCCGACCCGATCACCCTGCCGATGGATCAGCAGCCTTTCTATGCCGAGAAGATTGTCCAGCTTCCCGACAGCTATCAGCCCAACGACAACCGCCGCCGCATCGCTGAACGCACGCCGACGCGCGCCGAATGCAGCCTGCCGGAGCAAGGCTTCGTCTTCTGCTGCTTCAACAACAGCTACAAGCTGACGCCGAAATTCTTCGACGTGTGGATGCGGCTGCTCGCGGCCGTGCCCGACAGCGTGCTCTGGCTCTACGACGCCAACCGACGCGTCAAAGACAATCTGCGGCGCGAGGCCGCGGCGCGCGGCATCGATCCCGACCGCCTCGTCTTCGCGCCGCATATGATGGCGGCGGACCACCTCGCGCGGCAGCGGCTGGCCGATCTATTTCTCGACACGCTGCCCTACAATGCGCATACGACGACGAGCGACGCGCTCTGGGCGGGCCTGCCGGTCATCACCCTGCTGGGCGATACCTTCGCCGGCCGGGTGGCGGCAAGTCTGCTTTATGCCGTCAGCCTGCCGGAACTCGTGACCCAATCCCTGGCGGACTACGAGGCCCTGGCGCTCGAACTCGCCCGCGCGCCCGAGCGGCTGGCGGCGATCCGCCAAAGGCTTCTGGCAACGCGACGCACCGCGCCGGCCTTCGACACGAGCCGTTACGCCCGCCATCTCGAAACCGCCTGTACCCGGATATGGGAGATCTGGGCCGAAGGCGGCGCGCCGCAACCCTTCGCCGTGCCGCCCCTATCGACGGCGGACCAAGCCGCGCCTGTCGCCGCGCCTGCCGCGCCGCAGATCGCGCGGCGCGCTTACGAAGCCTGCCCGCTCTGCGGCAGCCGCGCCCACAAACCTTTCCTCGGCGCCGATTGCAGCAAAGACCCGGCCTATCGCAGCACGCTGGCGCCGCAGATGCGCTGGCACCTCTGCGAAGACTGCGACCATTTCTTCACCGAAGGCTACTTCGAGGGCACGGAAATCTTCGCGCCCGTTGCGAACGAAGCGCTCGGCCATGCGATGGAAGCCGGACGCCACGCCGCCGCGCCGCGCGTCGCCGCCGTCGCGCGTCACATCGGCCCGCTGAATTGCGACACGGCCTGGCTCGATGTCGGCTTCGGCAATGGGTCGCTGCTTTTCACCGCGGCCGAATGGGGCTTCGAGGCCGTCGGGCTCGACGCGCGTGCCTCGCATGTCACAGGTCTGCATCAGCTCGGCCTTGAGGCGCATCAGGGCACGCTCGAAAGCTTCGACGCGCCGGGGCGTTTTGGTGTCGTCAGTCTCGACGATCAATTGCCGCGCATGATCGATCCCGCGAGCGCCCTCGCCGCGGCGCGCCGGCTGTTACAGCCGGAGGGCCTGCTGCTGCTCAGCCTGCCGAACATGGACGCGATGGCGTTCAACCTGCTGCACGCGCATGGCGCCAATCCGCATTGGAGCGAGATCACGCACTACCATATGTTCGGCCGGGCGCGGCTCTACGCGCTGCTGCGCGAGCACGGCTTCCAGCCGCTCGAATATCAGGTGAACACGCAATTGCGCATCGGCATGGACGTCATCGCGCGCCGCGTCGGCTGAGCCGCACGCTAGAGTGCGTTGCGGCCCTGCGTATCGAGCGCCGCGAAGGCCGCATCGCTTAATTCGAGATCGACGGCGGCGACATTCTCGACAAGGTGTTCGGGATTGGCCGTGCCCGGAATCGGCAGCATGATTTTCGAGCGCTTGAGCAGCCAGGCGAGCGCCACCTGGCTCGGCGTCGCCTTCAGCTCTTTCGCCGTCTGCACCAGAGCGGAACCGGGATGCGCCAGCGCGCCCGCCGCCAGCGGCGCCCAGGGAATGAAGCCGATGCTGTGCCGCTCGCAATAGGTCAGCACGTCCTCGCTCGAACGGTTGACCAGGTTGAAACGGTTCTGCACCGTCGCGACGGGGAAATATTTACGCGCCGCTTCGATGTCGTCGACGCCGACATCGCAAAGGCCAACATGGCGGATCAGCCCCTCCTTGCGCATTTGGGCGATGACCGAAAATTGCTCGTCGCGCGGCACGGCCGGATCGATGCGATGCAATTGCCACAGATCGATGCGGTCGAGACGTAAGCGCCGCAGGCTCATCATCACGCATTGGCGCAGATATTCCGGTCGCCCGAGCGGGCGCCAGGTCTCCGGCCCCGGCCGCGTCAGGCCGCCCTTGGTCGCGACGAGGATACGGTCGTAGGGATGGAGAACCTCGCGGATCAGGTCCTCGCTGACGAAGGGGCCATAGGAATCCGCCGTGTCGATGAAATTGATGCCAAGCTCCGGCAAGCGGGCCAGAGTCGCTCGCGCTGCGGCGGGATCTTGCGGATCGCCCCAGATGCTCTTGCCGGTCAGCCGCATCGCGCCGAAGCCGAAGCGGTTGATGGTAAAATCGCCGCCGACCTTGAATTGGCCCGCTCTCGCGGCTGACAGCGTTGCCGACATCTTCAATCCCGGTCCTCGATCGCCGCGCCGCTTATCGTGGCGCCAGCAATGTCTTCATAATGAATTCTGCGAATTTTAGAAACAGCGCCGCAGCGGTGCAGCGCAGGACGCGCTTGCCTTCGCGAGGGCATAAGCGCAGCTTCTTTTTGCGGTGATGTGACGGCGCCTATGGCGCTGCGAGCGGAAAGGTTCAGCAATGGCCGAGAGCGTGAGCAAAACCGTCGTCTTCATCCATGGCGCCTGCATGGTCCCCGCGTCATGGGACAATTTTCGCAGATCTTTCGAAGCTGCCGGCTTTACGACCCATGCGCCGGCGTGGCCCTATATCGACAGCGCGCCGCCCGAGGAATTGCGGCGCAATCCGCCGGCCGGCCTCGGTGCCTTGAGCATCGGCGAGATTGTCGATCATTATCAAGCCATCATTGCGAACCTGCCGGAAAAGCCGCTGATCGTTGGACATTCCTTTGGCGGCCTCTTCACCCAGCTTCTGCTCGACCGCGGCTTCGGCTGGGCCGGGGTCGCGATCGATCCAGCGCCGATCGCCTTGGTTCCACCAGGCGCCATTTCTCTCCTGGCTGCCGCCCCGGTGCTGTTGCGCTGGCGCGGCTGGGAAGTGCCGTTCACGCTATCGCGCGAGGCTTTCGCCAGCTACTTCGCCAATGCGGCACCGCCGGAGATCCAGAACGACGCCTATGACAAGCTCGTCGTTCCGACCTCGGGCCGTATTTTCTATGAAGATGCGTTCTGGATCGGCACCGGCGTACATCCCAAGCGGCGGATGCAGCCGCTGCTGATCACCGCCGGCGGGGAAGACCGGACGGTGACGCCCTTCACCGCAATGGGCGCCTTCAACCTGCAAAGGAAATCGGCCGCCGAGACCGACTTCAAATATTTTCCCGGCCATTCGCATTTCCTGATCGCCGAGCCCGGTTGGGAAGAGGTGGCGAATTATATTCTGCGCTGGGTCGCCCATCTCTAATAAAAGAAAAGGGGACAGGGCGGCCCACGCTTGCGCCGCCCTGTCCCTTCGTCTAGGACGCTGCCTTCGTTTTTCGGCCGCGCCGCAAGGTTTTTATGTCCGCCCCTCCCAAGTTCGTCGCCATCGTCATGGGCAGCCAGTCCGACTGGAAGACGATGCATCATGCCGCCGAAACGCTGGAGA
>JARLIV010000004.1 GCA_031291555.1 Methylovirgula sp.
CGAAATATGCACCTTCTCGATGATCTCCTGCGCCTTCTTGGGACCGATCCCGTGAATATATTGAAGGGCGATGACGACGCGCTTGTTCGTCGGAATGTTAACGCCGGCAATACGTGCCACAATGTTCTCCATGTCTGCCGCACAGCGGCGGCGAAGGAATTCCCGCGTCCGGTGGAGCCCGGCCCTTGCGGGGAAGCTCATAATGCAAAACCGGCCCCCGCATGGCTGCCCATGGAGACCGGATCCGATCATTTCGGCTTGGAACGCTTTACCTAGTGGCTCGCGGCCGCCCCGTCAACACCAAATTGCGGCGAAATCAGCGCTTTAACCACCGATTTTGCGCCGTTTCAGACCCTTTGGCTCGCCGCGATGGCTTCGTCGATCGCCGCGCTGACGGCCGCAATCGGCGCCATGCCATCGACGGCCTTCAGCTCACCACGTTCGGCGTAATAGGCCGAGACGGGCGCCGTCATCTCCCGGTAGGCATCAAGCCGCGTCTTGAAGGACTCGGGATTGTCGTCGGCGCGCACTTTCTGCCCGGCTGCGAGCGTTTCCTGCACCCTTTTCTCGATCCGACCGAGAAGCTCGGCCTCATTGACCTTCAGCTCGACCACGGCATCGAGCCGCAGCCCCTTGTCCGCGAGCAATTTGTCGAGCCCTTCGGCCTGTTTCACAGTGCGCGGAAAACCGTCGAGAATGAAGCCTTTGGCTGCGTCCGGCTGGTCGATCCGCTCGGCAATGATGCCAAGAACGATATCGTCCGAGACAAGGCCGCCAGCGTCCATCACAACCTTGGCTTTGAGGCCGATCGGCGTACCGGCAGCGACCGCCGCGCGCAGCATGTCACCGGTCGAAAGTTGCGGGATGGAATATTTCTCTACGAGGCGTGCCGACTGCGTCCCCTTGCCTGCTCCGGGCGGTCCGAGCAGAATCAGCCTCATCGTTTCTTCCCTCTCAACCTGGCTTTCTTGACCAGACCTTCATACTGATGCGCCTGAAGGTGGCCGTGGATCTGCGCCACGGTGTCCATCATAACGCTTACGACAATCAGGAGCGAGGTGCCGCCGAAATAAAACGGCATGGCGGCATAGGAGACCAGAAGCTCCGGCAGGATACAGATGAGGCAGAGGTAACCGGCGCCGAGAACGGTGATGCGCATCAACACTTTATCGATATATTGCGCGGTGCGCTCGCCAGGCCGGATGCCGGGGATGAAGCCCGAATGCTTCTTCAGATTGTCGGCGGTCTCGGTCGGGTTGAACACGATCGCCGTATAGAAAAACGCGAAGAAGACGATCAGCACCACATAAAGGATCATGTAGAGCGGCCGGCCGTGGCCGAGATAAAGCGAGATCGTCGCGAGGATTCCGCCACCGGCGCCGCCATGGCTGGAGAAATTGGCGATCGTCGTCGGTAGCAACAGCAGAGACGAGGCGAAGATCGGCGGAATGACGCCGGAGGTATTGAGCTTCAGCGGCAAGAACGATGTCTGCCGATCATAAGTGCGATTGCCCTGCTGGCGCTTCGGATAGGTGATGACGAGCCGCCGCTGCGCCCGCTCCATGAAAACGATGAAGCCGATGACCGCGATCGCCATCACCATCACGGAGAGGATCAGGAAGGTCGAAAGCTGGCCCTGCCGGCCGAGCTCGAGCGTGTGGACGATCGCCGCCGGAAAGGCCGCGACAATGCCCGAGAAGATGATGAGCGAGGAACCGTTGCCGATGCCGCGCGAGGTGATCTGCTCGCCGAGCCACATCAGGAACAGAGTGCCGCCCGTCAGCGTGATCGTGGTCGAAAGCGTGAAGAAAATGCCGGGATTGGTAACGATGCCCGCCTGCCCCTGCAGGCCGACCGCGATGCCATAGGCCTGGAAGGCGGCCAGCACCACGGTAAGGTAGCGCGTATATTGGTTGATGATCTTGCGCCCGGACTCGCCTTCCTTCTTCAGCGCTTCGAGCGAAGGAAAGACGCTGGTCAAAAGCTGAATGATGATCGAGGCGGAGATGTAGGGCATGATGTTCAGGGCGAAGATCGCCATGCGCTGCACGGCGCCGCCCGAGAACATGTTGAAGAGCTGGAGAACGCCCTGGCTGTTGCCGTTGAAGGCGCGGGCGAAGGCTTCGGGGTCGATACCCGGCAGCGGAATATAGGTGCCGAGCCGGTAAATGATCAGGGCGCCGAGCGTGAACCAAATACGCTTCTTCAGTTCATCGGCTTTGGCGAAAGCGCCCCAATTGACGTTAGCTGCAAGTTGTTCCGCGGCCGATGCCATGAAGTGCTCCGCCTAGATCGCGATGCGTTTCGGCAGCGACGCGATCGATTCCGAGAATGACCTTGAGCCCGAGATGTGGGGAGCCATGGGCTCCCCCGCAACCAAGGCTCAGATCACGATGACTTTGGATCGCACGATCCAAAGTCATCGTGATCGATTCTTATAAACTAGAGCGGGATTTACGCGAAAAACCGGCATCCACTTTTTCGCATTCCGCTCTAGGCGCCTGCCGCGGCCTCCGCCGCGACATTGAGAAGCTTGACCGATCCACCCGCCTTTTCGATGGCGGCGATCGCGGATTTCGACGCCAACGCGACCTCAAAGGCGAGCTTGGCGCTGATTTCGCCGACGCCGAGGATTTTCACACCGTCGCGGCGCTTGCTGACGACGCCCGCCGCCAGCAGCGTGTCAATCGTGACTGGGGCATCCGCAGCGAGCTTGCCAGCGGCGACTGCCTCTTGGATACGGCCGACGTTGACCTCGTTATAGTCCTTGCTGGACGGCGGCGTGAAACCGCGCTTCGGCAAGCGACGATGCAGCGGCATCTGGCCGCCTTCGAAGCCCTTGATGGCGACGCCGGTGCGCGCCTTCTGGCCCTTGACGCCGCGCCCGCCGGTTTTGCCCTTGCCCGAGCCAATACCGCGGCCGACACGCATCCGCGCCTTCGAGGCACCGGGATTGTCGGTGATTTCGTTGAGTTTCATGGGGCTGTCCTCACGCGTTCTCGACGATGCGCACGAGATGCGCGACTTTGTCGATCATGCCGCGGATCGCCGGAGTGTCGGCGAGC